>JACWAJ010000037.1 GCA_014874355.1 bacterium
GGCGAAAGCCCATGCCTCCAGCAGCGCTCCAGAAGCCCTGGATAGTTCGCTCGTGGACCCCAACACAAGCTGCCTCTCCGCTCCGGCCCACTGTCTCGCATCTAAGTGGACTGGCTCAACGCTCCAATCCATTCCGAGACTCCGATATGCCGGACGGATGGCGTGTAACGATTTCCTGAACGCGGTCGCGTTTCGCCCCAAAAACAGGATTGGTCTATGTAGGCCCATGGCCATGGGGGGAATCGATGGCAACGACCGAACTGCAACCCCGGCAAAGCAATCTCGCCTCGGCGCCAGCGCGCGCCCGCAGCCAGATCCGACTGCTCGTGCAGTACGTCCTGATGACCCCGGGAGAGGCCGACCAGGTGATCTCCCTCCTGGCCGCCCTCGTGGCCGATGGGGGCAATCCTGGCGTCGACTTGACTTCTGGGCCGCATCGAGCCCTGATCGACCATCCTGATCAAGACCGAGATGGAGGCACACCTGCTTGCGCGTAGCCACGTACAGGCGAATATCCACGGACGAGGAGCATCAGCCCTACTCACTTGAGGCCCAATCTGACCGCCTTGCTGCCTACGTGGCCAGCCAAGACGGCTGGGATCGGGTGCGCGACTTCTCGGACCAGTGCTCCGGCGCGACGCTGGAGCGCCCTGGTCTTCAGCGCGCGCTACGCGAAGCGAGCGCGGGCCGCTTCGACCTCCTCCTTGTGTACCGAGTGGACCGACTGGCGCGCTCGGTCCGAGGCCTCGCTCAGATCGTCGAGGATCTGGATCGCGCCAAGGTCGCCTTCCGGTCGGCAACCGAACCGTTCGACACGACCACGTCGGCGGGCCGGATGATGGTCCAAATGCTCGGTGTCTTCGCCGAGTTCGAGCGAGCGACCATCGTCGACCGGGTTGTCGCCGGGATGGAGCGCAAGGCGTCACGCGGACTCTGGACCGGAGGCAACTTGCCCTTCGGCTACGTCCGGGATGCCGCGACCGGCTTCCTCACTCCGGAGGCTGCCGAGGCTGCTGTCGTCCCGTTGATCTTTCGGCGGTACGCGCAGCGACATGACGGCGCGCGCGCCATCGCCGAGTGGTTGAACAATCGAGGCCATCGGACCCGCCTGGGCAAGTTGTGGAGTCCCCAGGCCGTTCTCACCGTGCTGCGCAACCGTGTCTACATCGGTGATGTGTTCTTTCGCGGAACTCATCACAGCGCTCCGCATCCCAAGGTCGTGGACGAGGATCTGTTCAAGACTGTTCAGGCAATCCTGGTTGAACGCGGCGACAGTCCGACACTGCGCCGCTCCAACTCCACCGACTACCTGCTCTCTGGATTGGTCACGTGCGGCCTCTGCGGCCACCACTACATCGGGACCGCGGCTCATGGCCGCAACGGACGCTATCGCTACTACACGTGTTGGTCGCGGACGCGGTACGGCAAGGATCACTGCGCGGCCGAGCGCATCCCCGCCACCGACCTCGACGACGCAGTCGTCGCCGCCATCTCCGAGACGTTCGATCAGACCGACTTGGTGACCGAGGCAGCGGTCCGCGCCGCCCAGGAGGCCGACGCACAGAGACCTCAACATGCGGACCAACTCGAACACGTGGCCAAGGAGATTGCCGCTACGGAGGAGAGCATCGAACGCTATCTGACGGCGTTCGAGGCCAAGACCATGCCGGAGAACCAGTGCGGCCCGCGGGTGCGCAGCCTCTCCGACCGGCTGACGCAGCTGCGTCTCCGGCAAGGTGAACTCCGGGCTGCGATAGAGGACACGGCATCTGCGTCCCTGGACACCGCCGCCGTGGTCAAGCTGCGTGAACAGATCTTGAACACTTTTCGAAACGGCGGCGACACCGCGGCCAGGAAGGCCGTCATCCGCATGGTGATTCAGGAGGTGAAAGTGGAGAACAAGGACGAAATCCTGTCCACGTTCAAACTCCCGTCCGCGGGGGCGGTTCGAGTAGAGAACGGTTTGGTACCCCCTGCAGGAATCGAACCTGCCTCAACTGATTAAAAGTCAGCTGCTCTACCGATGAGCTAAGGGGGCCAGTGGTTTGCCGTACTTGGTCGGTGGACCGAGGGCAAGGATAGGCGAAGAAGCCTATCGGCGCGAGGCCGCTGCAGGGCGGAGCCCACATTCGCCACCATCTGCATATGGCTCGCTTCCCCCTCCGCACTGATGGACGGCGGCCATTCCGATACCGCTTGGTGGTCGCATTCCTGCGGCTTGTGCTGCGGGGCTACTACGGACGCAAGATCCACATCGAAGGCCGGGAGAAGATCCCCGACGAGGGCCCCCTTCTGGTCGTCAGCAATCATCTCAGCCTCCTCGATCCGCTGATCCTGGGAACCTTCTTTCCGAAAACCCTCTTCGCCATGGCCAAGCGGCAGTTGTTTCAGATTGGCGTCATGCGGTGGGTGCTTCGCGGCTGCAATGTATTCCCGGTAAACCGTGGTGCGCCCGATCGCAGGGCCATCCAACTCGCCATCGAGATCCTCACCCGATTTCGAGGTCGACTGCTCATCTTCGTAGAAGGGACACGGGCTCGAAGCCCGGGCATGCTTCCGGCAGAGCCTGGGGTGGGTTTTCTGCAGCGGCGCAGTGGCGCCCCCATCTTGCCGGTGGCGATCTGGGGCTCGGAACGGGCTTTGGTGCGGGGCGGCAAGTGGCCGCGCCGGGTTGACATCCACGTCAAGTTCGGGGATGTCTTTTCCCTGCCCCAAGCAGCCGGACATGGAGACGACCTGTCGGTGGCAGAGACGGTTGCCGCCGCCGTGGCCGCGCTGCTGCCCGCCGAGTACCGCGGGGCCTACGCCGGCGTCGTTGCCAATGGGCAACGACCGTCAATGGGCGAGCGACGCGACTAACGTCCCACTCGTTTGGCCGGCGCCGGTTTCGCCCGGGGTTGGGTCTTGGCCGGCGGCTTTGCGACAGTGGCAGATTTGGATTTCGCCACTGGCCTGGCTGTCACCACCTTCTTTGCGGCGGAGGGCTTGGCCGGCACTGGTTTCGCCCGGGGTTGAGTCCTGGCTACCGGCTTTGCGGCGGGAGCGGGCTTAGATTTCGCCACTGGTTTGGCTGTCGCCGACTTCTTCGGAACGGGTTGTTCGACCAGCTTTTTTGCTGATGGGGTCTCAGGCTCTGCGGGTTTTGCTCGCGCCACCACAGGTGGTGCCTGGACCTCCGCTTCCGGTGCCGCCGCCGCAGCAACCTGGCCCGGGGGCACAAGCGGGGTGGGCCAGGGTACGGCCTCCTCGGTGTGGCGGTGGCCGGGGACTACGGTGTTGGATCCGGTGGGTCGGCGTGGGGCCAGAAGGGATCCCTCATCCCCGGCCTCTGCAGCCGCCGCGGCGGCTGCGTCTCGGGCTTTCTTGTCGAGCAGTTCAGCCGTCTCAAGCGAGGTGAAGGCGACAACCTCCTTGATATCTCGCGCTTGATCGAATCTGACGATGGCCGTCAGGCTCAAAACGGTCTCCACCGTGCCCAACGCGCCAACCGGGTAGGAGCCGATCGGAGCCCCCGTCCTGGAACGCGTGTTCTGAATGAGAACCACTCGCTCACCGGGATCGAAGGGTGGCGGCGGCTCGTCCTTGACGCCGGGTGGACGTCCGGGAACCGAACGGACCACCGGCGCCGCAATGCTGGCGGCCGGGCGTACCCCATCAACGTCTGCTTCGACGCCGGCATCGACATCCACGTCGATCACAACCTCAATCTCTTCCTCGTCGAGTTCGATTTCGGTGTCATCGCCGGGGACGGCCTCCACGCCGGCAACATCCACCTCGACCAGATCGCTGACTGTGTCGGCTTCCACGACGGAATCGAGAATGGGTTCGGACTCGGGATCAGGCTTGTGGGGTGCCATGGGCTCCTGTTTGCCGGCAGTGCTGCCGGGAACGTGTCGTGATGGAATGGCGCGCGGCGCTCTAGTCGAGCATACCGGTGCATCCTCCACTGGCGTCGGCAACTTACACTCCCGACGTGCTCTCACGAATGCGATCCCGACTGCAGGCGCCGCCGGTCCAGCAGCGGCTTCTGGAGATTCTGCCCGGTGCGCTCACCTGGCTGATCCTGCTTACCCCGGTGGTCGTTGCCTTCGCCATCCGTTTCAATGCCCCCGACAAGTTGTGGATCCTGGGTGCTGGAGCGATCCTTCTCGATGCATATTGGCTGGTACGGACAACCTTTACGGTGCACGCAGTGCGCCAGTCAATGCATGAACTGCACGCCAGCGCATTGATCGATTGGTGGCAGCGCTGCCAGGAACTGGAACTTCCGGCAGGAGGACCTCGGCCCGAAGAGATCATCCACTGTGCTCTGATTCCGACGTACACGGAGAAGTACGAGGTTCTCAAGAGCACGATCGAGGCCCTGGCCAACCAGAATTTTCCCGACCAGCAGCGCATCATCGCCATCATTACCCGGGTATCGGACACCGGCGGTTGGGAAAACGTGGCCCGATTGAAGGAAGAATACGGCCACCGTTTTCGCGCATTCATCCACATCAAGGATCCGCTGCTACCCGGGATCGTCGTCGGGAAATCGGCGGCCATGGCGTATGCCGGTCCGAAGCTCAAACAGCACTGCGATGAGATGGGACTGGACTGGGAGAAGACGATGGTCACCGACCTCGACTCGGACTTCCGGCTCCACCCCCAGTACTTCGCCTATGTCACAGCCCACTACTGCATGGCCGAAGACCGTCTGACATCGATATGGCAGCCGGTACCAGTGTTCCTCAACAACCTCTGGCGCGTTCCCGCCGCGGTTCGTGTCATGGCCACGGCGGCAACGCAGTGGCAGATGTTTCTGCACCGCAATGTGCACCGTCTGGTGATGTTCTCCTCGTACTCGATGTCGATGCGCTTGGTGAGCGAGGTCGGCTATTGGGACGATGACGTCATCCCCGAAGATTCCCGGTTCTTCTGGAAGAGTTTCTTCCACTACGGGGAGAAACTCAATGTCCGTCCGGCCTTTCTGCCGGTTTTCGGGGATGCGCCGCGAGCCCGCGATTTCGCGTCGACCCATGTGTCGCAGTACAACCAGATCAAGCGATGGGCCTGGGGCGCCACCGATATCCCCTACGTCACCCCCAAAATGCTGGCGCACAAGGAAATACCTTGGCGGCTACGCTTCAGACGCTACCGTTTGTTGATCTTCAATCACTTGACGTGGACGACCCTCCCTGTACTGCTACTCATCGGAGGTTCGCTACCCGCATTTGTCGATCTGGATTACAGCCTGTCAACACCCGCTGTGGTCATAGGTTGGACAACGGCTGCAATCCTCACCATCACGCTTCTCAACACCGTGGTGCTGATCACGGTGGACCGGCGTATGTGTCCCAAACCGTCGGATTGGCCTTGGTGGCGGCGCCGCTATGCCGATATGCAATTGTTCCTCTATCCGGTTGTGGGTCTGGCGCTGTCGGTGATCCCGGCGCTCGAGGCGCAGACACGTCTCATGTTCGGTTCCTACCTGGAGTACACGGTGACGGAGAAGGAGTGATCCATTCATGAGTATTACGACAGCGCGGCCTCGCGTCCTGAGCGGCATCCAACCTTCCGGCCACCTTCACATCGGCAGTTACCTCGGTGCGCTGCGCGGTTGGGTGGCGGATCAAACGCGCTACGAGAACTACTTCTGCATCGTTGACCTGCACGCCATAACAGTGACCCAAGATCCCGAGCAGTTGCGTGCCTTGGTCCTTGAACTGGCCGCCGTATATCTGGCCTGCGGGATCGATCCGGCGCAGAGCGAGATCTTCGTTCAGTCTCACGTGGCAGCGCACAGCCAGCTCGGCTGGATCATCCAGTGCTTCACGCCAATGGGCTGGCTGGAACGGATGACGCAGTTCAAGCACAAGAGTGCAACAGCGGGAACCGAGCAGGAGCGTGTGAGTGCCGGATTGCTCACCTATCCGACACTCATGGCCGCCGACATCCTGCTCTACGACGCCGATTTCGTTCCGGTGGGGGAAGATCAGCGCCAGCACGTCGAACTGTGCCGTGACGTGGCACAGCGGATGAACAACAAGTTCGGCGACATCTTCAAGATCCCGCAGTCGCTGACGCCGCCTGCCGGGGCGCGGGTGATGGGGCTCGACGATCCCACCAACAAGATGAGCAAGTCGCTGGGCATGCAAAGCCCAGGTCATGCCGTCTACCTGCTCGACCCGCCCGATGTGGCGCGCCGAAAAATCATGCGCGCCAAGACCGACACCAACCCCGCCGTGTCACCACCCGTCGCAGCCGGCGTGGACAACCTCATCGACATCTACGCCGCATGTGCCGGCTTGACACCGGAGGCGGCTCTCACCGAGTTCACCGGCAAGGGTTATGGCGTGCTCAAAAAGGCCGTCGCGAACATTGTGATCAGCACCGTGCTGGAGCCGCTGCAGGCCCGGTTCAACGTCTACGCCAATGACCCCCAGCAACTCGATGCCATGCTCTTAGAGTCCGCCGGGCGCGTCACAGCCACGGCCGAGGCAACATTGCTGCGCGTGCAGCGGGCCGTCGGGTTGCGTTAGCTGATACGGATCAGCGCGTAGCGGCTCCGATCCTCTGCGCCGTGCGCTGGGCCTCCATATCGCTGCCGACCATCATCGCCACGAGATGCCCGAAATCGACCTCGGTCTTCCAGCCGAGCTTGGTCCTGGCCTTGGTGGCATCGCCCACGAGGACGTCGACCTCTGCCGGCCGCAGGAAGCGCGGGTCCGTGACAACGTGATCCTGCCAGTCCAGTCCCACGTGCGCGAAGGCCAGCTCGCAGAATTCGCGCACGGAATGGGTGTGCCCGGTGGCGACCACGTAATCGTCTGGCGCCTCCTGCTGCAGCATGAGATGCATCGCCTTCACGTAGTCGCCGGCAAAGCCCCAATCGCGTTTCGAATCGATGTTGCCGAGGGCAATGGTCTGGTCGATGCCGAGCTTGATACGGGCTGCGGCATGCGTGATTTTGCGGGTGACAAACTCCAGACCACGACGCGGGGATTCGTGATTGAAGAGGATGCCACTGCACGTGAACATCCCGAAGCTCTCTCGGTAGTTGACTGTGATGTAGTGCCCGTACGCTTTGGCAACTCCGTAGGGTGAACGCGGATGAAACGGCGTCAGTTCGTTCTGCGGGGTCTCGCGGACCTTGCCGAACATCTCGCTGGACGAGGCCTGGTAGAAGCGGATCTTGGGGTTGACGACGCGGATCGCCTCGAGGATGCGAGTTACCCCCAGCCCAGTGGTCTCGCCGGTGTTGATCGCCTGCTTGAACGACAGCGCCACAAAGCTGATGGCACCCAGGTTGTAGACCTCGTCGGGCTGGCACGTCTCCAGCGCCGCTATAAGAGACGACTGGTCGAGCAGATCGCCTTCCAACCATTCGATTCCCGGGCAGAGCTGGTCGACCATTCCGATCTTGGGATTGTTCTGACCACGGACGAGACCGTAGACCTGATAGCCGAGCGAGAGCAGATGCTGGGCCAGGTATGTGCCGTCCTGACCCGTGATGCCGGTGATGAGCGCGGTGCCGGGCATGGTTTGCGGCCTCCTTGAGTGTTCTAGGGTTGCGCCGTCGATTACTTGGTGACTTCCGCCGAGACACGTTGCATGTCGGCGTCAACCATTATCGCCACGAGTTCGGAAAACGCCGTCGTGGGCTCCCAACCGAGACGCGCACGGGCTTTGCCGATGTCGCCTCGCATCGTCGAGATGTCGCTGGGACGCAGGAATCTCGGGTCGACCACGACATGGTCCTGCCACTTGAGTCCCACATGTGCAAACGCGATGTCGAGGAACTCACGGAGTTGGTGCGTCTGCCCCGATGCGATCACGTAGTCGTCGGGTGTGTCCTGCTGCAGCATGAGGTGCATGCAACGCACGTAGTCGCCGGCAAACCCCCAGTCGCGCTCGGTGTCGAGGTTTCCAAGCGAAAGTTGACCCGTCAGCCCGTGCTTGATGCGTGCCACCCCGTCGGTGATCTTGCGGGTCACGAACGGGATCCCGCGCCGAGGCGACTCGTGATTGAAGAGGATGCCGTTACAGGCGAACAGGTTGTGGCTGTCGCGATAGGTGATCACCATCTGGTGCGCAAACAACTTGGCCACGCCGTAAGGGGAACTCGGCGAAAACGGCGTCATCTCGCGCTGCGGGGCTTCCGATGCCTTGCCGAAAATCTCGGAACTGGACGCTTGGAAGAACCGGATCGAAGGATCGGTGTGGCGCACGACCTCGAGCAGCCTCAGCACCCCCATCCCGGTGACGTCACAACTTGCGACCGGGGCGTTGAACGAATCCGCGACGAAGGACATCGCCGCCAGGTTGTATATCTCTGTGGGGCGGAATCCTGCGACGGCTTGGCGCAGGGACTCGGCATCGCGCAAGTCGCCCACGATCAACTCCACAGCGTCAGGAACCGGCACCCCGCTGGGAGGCGGCACACCGGGGGCTTCGTTCAGTCCGGCAACGGCATACCCCTGAGCCAGCAGCAGTTCACACAGGTAGCTGCCATCCTGTCCGGTTATGCCGGTGATGAGTGCACGTTTCATATGAGATGCGGATGATAGCCGTGGTCGACGGATCCTCAGTGCGATGTGAGCAACGCCTCGTAGAGGCTAAGCGTCTCTCCCGCAGTGCGTCGCCAGGTGAACGCCTTGGCCCAACTGGTGCCACGCTGCCGTCGGTGACACTGCTCCGCAGGATCGGACAGGAGCCGCGCCGCAGCTTCGCCTAGAGCTGGCGCATCACCGTCGGCCACCACCATGGCCGCCTCACCGGCGATCTCGCGTAGTGACGAGTTGTCGAACATTGCCACCGGCGTGCCGCAGGCCATCGCTTCGAGAGGCGGCAGGCCGAACCCCTCGTACTCCGACGTGAAAAGGAGGCATTCGGCGCCGCCGTAGAGGGCGATGAGGTCGTCTTGCGGCACGTAGCCGAGATGATGGGTGTGGGCGTCAACGCCGCAGGCTGCAAGCGCCGCGCGAACCCTGCCCTCGAACGCGCCCTGCGCTCCGGCGATCACGAGATCCACATCGTGATGCCGGCGCAGTTGGGCCGCGGCAGATGCCAGCAGGTCGATTCGCTTCCGGGGATCGAAAGCCCCCACCGCCAGCACATATCGCCTTTGTCCAGTGCCGTAGTTCGCCCGTACCTTGTCGATGGCCTCGGGGTCGGCCGGCACAAACGCCTCCGATACGCCCAAGGGAACGACGTGGATGCGCCCGCTGTCGACACCGGCAAGACGCACCAGGTCGTGCGCCGTCGAGTTGGAGTCGGCGATAAGTGCATCGGCATGGCGCAGCAGGCGTAGCGCCAGCAGGCGTTCGCGGCGCATCCACGGGTACTGTCGCGGGAAGACGAAGGGAATGAGATCGTGAACGGTGATGACGACGGGAATCGACGATGTGATCGGTTGCGCGTATTCCACACCGTGATAGAGCTGCGGCCGCAGCCGGCGCAGCACCTTGGCAACGAAGAAAGGGTCGGCCAGCGGCTGCAACCGGCGCAAGACATTGGGAATCCGACCGCGGGGAGTGCGCAGGCCAAACTGTTCAACCTCGCGCGGGATGGGCAGCCCGCCCCGGAGGACGAGTTCGACATCCTTGGCAACACCGAGTTCGGCAAAACCAGAGAGCAAGCCTCGAAGGTAGGTTCCTATGCCGCGAACCGCGGAGCGGTCCTGCAGGGAGCGACCGTCGATGAGGGTTATTCGTCGCGCTACCACGACGGCCTACCGTACTCGGTACAGGTGTTGGAGTGTCCGGTCGGCATGCCCCAGGCAGCAGCCGGAGAGTGGTGAGCCTGCTAGGCTTGGTCCCCGGTAATGAGAAATGTGAATCACACGAGCCGGCTGGCGCTGGCCGAAGTAGCCGGCGTCTCAGAGCGGTTGGAGTGTGATGGCGTTCGTGCCAGTCGCGGCCAGGCAGTGCCAGCAGCACCGACGGTGTCCGTGATTGTTCTGGTGCTTGAGGACACGGGCAACTTGCTCAAGTGCCTCGATTCCATCCAAGCCGCACCACCGGCGGAGGTGGCCTTCGAGGTCGTAGTTGTGGCCAATGGCACCTCCAACAATGCGCTTCGACCTCTGCTGAAGCGAGAGGACATCGTCCTGATCCGCTCGTCGGTCAATCTGGGATTTGGTGGCGGCTGCAATTGGGCAAGCCGTTTCGCCCGGGGCGAGTACCTGCTCCTGCTCAACGATGACGCCACCGTCGAGCCCGGTTGGATGGATTCGCTCCTTGCGACCCTGGCGGAACATCCTGAGGCGGGCATGGCGGGAAGCCGGGTCGTGTACTCCGACGGGACACTGCAGGAAGCGGGATCGCTCATGTGGTCGGATGGCGCCAGCCAGTTTGTCGGCCACCACATGCCCCGTGACGGTGAGGCCTATCAGTGGGTCCGTCCCGTGGATTACGCCTCTGGCTGCTCATTGCTGATACGGAGGTCGGTCTGGGACGAGCTCGGTGGGTTGGATCCCGTTTTCTTCCCCGGGTACTATGAAGACGTCGATTTCTGCTTCAGGGCAAGGACGAGCGGGCACAAGATCCTCTATGACCCGTTCTCGGTGATATGTCACGCCGAGGGGGCCAGCACTGGCAGTCGCTGGCGCAACTTCATCGCGGCCAAGAACGGTGCAACCTTCCTGGCGCGGTGGAATGGCTCATCGCTACTGCGCCCGGGAAACCGGCCCAGCGATACACCCGACGCAGTGGAGCGTTCTCTGATCCCCCGCGAGATCCGGCGCGTTGAGCCACGGTCCGCAGTCCTTGTGATCGAAGCGGAGTTGCCCGATTGTGAGAGTGGAGACACTCAATCGGCTGAGGTGGACCTTCTGGAACGATTGGCTCAGCGTATGTGGGTGACCGTCTGTCACTCGTCTCGCCAAACCCGTCCAGCCGCCCGTGTGCGTCTCCAGCGTGCCGGAATCGAGGTGCTTTCAATCCCGGCCGACGAGGTGCTCTCCGACAGGCAGGGCATCTACAACGGCATCGTCGTCCGCACCTACGCAGAGCTCCAGCCGCAGAACTCACAGCCAGTCACACTGCAGTTACCCAACGATGATCCAATTTCTAAACCACCGGCCGGGCCCACGGTCCTGGTGGTATTGGGTGCACACCCCACGGGCTCGCACCTCGCCTGGAAGCTTGCCGCCGGTCCGGCCGCAAAATGGTTGCATGACACAGTCGAGGTTTCGGATCTGGCCCTGCGCAGAGGTATCGGCATCGTGGACGCCGGCACGGTGGTGCCGCACGCGCTCCTGCTCGAGGCCGCACATCGCAGCATTCCTATCGTCGGCTGCGGAGCGCTGCCTGCGGCTGCCAGCCACTGCCGGCTGGCGGCTGGCGTGACTACGCCAGATGAGTTGGACGCATGGTTGAAGCGTTTGTGGGCTGATGACGTAGCCTGGCGTGACCTTCTCCAGCAAACAACCAGACTTGGTGAGGCTTCCAACGTCGAGCACCTCCTTACATTGATAGATGACAGCATGGTTACGGCGTCCACACCCATAGATAGAGGTCACACCAGTGTCTCCTGAATCCACCATTCCAGCACAAGTTGGAAACCCCACTCTGGAACTCGAAGCGTTGCGAAACGAGCTGACTCAATTGCGCCGAGAGCTGGCCCTGAAGGACGAGTTCATCTCAAACCTCAACGCCAGCCTGGACGAATTCGAGGAACTCAGACCGTATGCTTCCAAGTTGAGGAAAGCCCACCGGGCTGCTCTACGCATTCCATTGATGTCCCGGCTTATCCGCAGGCTGGTTCGATGGTTGCGCTGAGGTTGTGTGACTAGATGAAAGTACCCGACGAAGCGCCCACCCGTATGCGCGGCGAAGTCGTCGTCTGCATTCTTGCCGATGGCCGTGTCGACGCCGTATCTCGTTGTCGACAGTCGCTGTCGGCACACACGCCCGAAGATGTCGTCGTGATCACAGCCGACGTGGTGGCCGGGGGTGGTTTCGCCCAAGCCGTCAATGCGGTCTTGCACAGCACAGCTCCAGCCGACTGTCTGCTCATAGACGGCGATGCTGTCGTGGGGGCGGGATGGTTTGCCGCCATGCGTGAGGCGGCCGGTGGTCCTGTGGTGGCTACGGCAACAGCGCTGAGCAATGTTGCGTCTTTAGCAGCGGTCCCGAGTCCAGGCGGAGAGCTGCCGGCTGAATGGTCGGCCGAACTCGCGGCACAGGCCGTCCAGTCCGCGTCACTACATCTACGACCGCACCTGCCAGTCGCCAGTCTTCCCTGTGTCTACATCTGCCGCAGCGCCATCGAGCTGGTGGGGGAATTCAACCCGGCATTCACGAATGGAGCCGCTGCGCTCGCCGATTTTGCCCAACGTTGCATCGAGCGCGGTCTTCGCAATGTGGCTGCGGATGACGTCTTCGTCATGAGTCACCGCACCTATCCGCTTGGCAAACGCGATGCCGTCCTTCTCGACAAACTCCATCCGACGGCCGCTGTGCAGATAACCGATGCCGCAGAAGACCAGCGGGGACCGTTGGCACGGTCACTCACTGCCGCTACGCAAAGTTTGCTGGGCACGTCGATCACCCTTGATGGTAGCTGCCTGGGCGAAGCCATCATGGGTACTCAACGACATGTCCTAGAACTCATCGGAGCGCTATGGCGCCGTCACGAATTTCGCCTCCGGGTGGTGCTACCCGAGGCGGCCGGTGAACATGTTCACCGTGCCCTGGGCGCATTCCCCGGCATCGAATTGGTGCGCTGGGGCACGGATATGCCCGTAGAGCCCTCTGACATCGTCCATCGGCCTTTCCAGCTCTTCGATACGTCCCAGTACATAGAGTTGCGCCGCTTTGGGCACCGAGTTGTCATCACCCAGCAGGATTTGATTGGCTACCGAAACCCAGCCTATTTCGTACGACCGTCCGATTGGGTTGCCTATCGAGCCAGCAATCGCTGGGCGCTCGAAGCTGCAGATGCCGTGCTCTGTTTCTCGCAAGCGGTAGCTGACGAAGTGGTCGCCGAGGGTCTGGCAGCCGCAACGCGAACCTCAGTGGCTTACATTGGAATAGACCATCGCGTCATCTCCGATTACATCGAGGCGCGTGCTCCAGCAGGGTGTTCCGACCTCAAGGGTCACGAAGATCTCCTCTGCCTGGGAGCCGACTTCCGTCACAAGAACCGTGAGTTCGCGTTGGAAATAGCGCAAGAGTTGGTGCGGACACACGGATGGAGAGGCCGGTTGATTTTTGCCGGACCGCACGTCGGCGAAGGCTCATCCATGGCGAACGAGACCCGTTTGCTAGAGGCACATTCAGCTCTTCGCGACCATCTGGTGGTTCTCAGCGACGTGAGCGAGGCGGAGAAGCGCTGGCTGCTGGAGCACTGTAGTGTCGTGCTCTATCCAACAACCGTTGAAGGCTTTGGCCTGATTCCCTTTGAGACGGCGCAGGCAGATCGCCCGTGCGTTTTTGCGTCTCAGGCGTCACTTGCCGAGGTTCTTCCCGCGGAATTGGCAAGGATCGTTCCTTGGGACGCGCCGGCCACCGCCGCCAACGTGGCCGCACTGCTGCGCGATGCAGCCGCACGAGAGGCTTTGGTACGCGGCATTCTGGCCGCCGGCGAACGCTTTCGCTGGGACGCTACTGCGGCACAGGTGGCGGACATCTATCACCAGGTGGCCGCGCAGCCACCACGGCTCGAAGCTGTCCCTGAGGCAACGCAGTTAGTCAGAACTGGCACACCCGTTGCTGGCCAGGGTCGTAACCCACAGCGTTCGTCGGTCGGGCTCTCGGGTCACGCTGATGCCAAGGCGGCAATAGTTGCGCTGGAGCGACGCCGCATACTGGGTGGATTGGTCCTTGGCGGCATGGGCCTTGCCTACCGCTGGAGCCGGCACGTCATACGGGGCCGCTAGCTAGGAAACCCGTATCACCGGAGGCTTGACGTTCAGCAGATGCGGGCTGACAAATGGGTCACGCAGGTTTTCGACACGGCCCCAGCGCTCGCAGAAGATTCGGTGGTCATGCTTGGGATCGAGCTTGCCGCGGCTGGCGGATTCGTGATGGGTTAGCTCGGCAAAGGGTGTGAAGATGATGCTGCGTCCCTTTTGACGCAGTCGCAAGCAGAAGTCCACGTCGTTGTAGGCGACGGGCATTTGTTCATCGAATCCATCTACGAACCAGAAATCTTTGGCTCTGACAAGCATGCAGGCGCCGGTGACGGCTGTGACATTGCGGGACGTCGGATGGCCGTACTCGATATTGGCAGCAATATAGCCCAACCCCAGACCGACACCCTCATGCTGCACCCTACCGTCCGGGTACAGGAGACGTGCGCCCACAACTGCAACCTCATCGTGCTGGCCGTGTTCCAACATGGCCTCGATCCAGTCAGGCGTGATCACGCTCATGTCGTTGTTGAGGGTCAGGTAATAGTCGGCATCGACCTGGTGCGCAGCGGTGTTGATAAGCCGCGAATAGTTGAAGTGGCCGGCGTGGCGAATGACGGTGTGGTCCAGGGATGCCAGGTACTCCAGTGTCGCGGGATCCTGGCTGTCGTTGTCGACCACGGTGATGGTGTAGTTGGTGTAGGTGGATGTGCGTACAACACTCTCGATACACGTTCGGAGCATCTCGCCGCGGTCGCGAGTGGGAATGATGATGGCCACAGATGGCGACGCAGTGAGCCGGTAACGGACCGCGTAGTAGCCGGGATGGAGGCCATGGCTGACGGTTGCTTCCCGACCCCGGCGTGCCACCGCGTCTTCCACAGCTTTGCGCCCGGCCTCACGCGCATAGGGCTTGGCTGCGCCGTCAAGTGCCACCGACCCCGGCACCTGCCGCCAGTCATAGAGGACCAACGGCACATGGCCCACATGGCGGGCTTTTTCTCCAGCCCGCAGCAGCAGATCATGGTCTTGACTGCCATCGAACCCCTCACGGAAGCCTCCCACCTCTTCCACAATGCAACTGCGAATCATGGGGATGTGGCAGATGTAGTTCCAGCCCAGCAACATCTCCGGTGACCAGTCCGGTTTGAAGGAAGGGTCGCCACGCTCGCCCGAAGTCAGAAGCTTGTCCTCGTCGCTGTACACCATATCGGTGTCGGGATGGCCCTGCAGGTACTGCACCAGCTCATGCAACGCGTGGGGCCGCAACACATCGTCGTGATCCAGGAAGGTGACGAACTCGCCGGTAGCCAATCCCAACGCCGCATTCGAGGCAGCCACAATCCCGCCGTTATGTTGACTAAACGTGACCTTGATGCGGGGATCCGATGCGGCATACGCCTCAAGTGCACTGTGCATTTGGCTGTTGGAGCCATCGTCGCCGATACACAGTTCCCAGTTGGTATAGATCTGTCCCAACACCGAGGCCACCATCTCTTCCAGCCAGCCGGCGGCGGGATTGTAGGTGGGCACCAACACGGATACCAGCGGACGATACGGCCAGCTGGCACTCAGCAAACGCATGGCGCCAAATTGCGCTCCGGACGGCTCATGTAGTTCCAGCCAGCGTTTGTAATCGGCCTTGGCGGCAGCAGCCTGTGTCTCCTGCGCAGCGCGACGCGGCCTCAGCCCTTTCTTCCCCTCGACCAGCAGGATCACGGCATGCCGCAGCATCCGCCGCCTCCGGGTATCCTGTGGTGCGGCGATCCCCACACTATGCTTCATTTTGGTTGCCAGTTTCAGCGTGGCGATCCCCACACTATGATTCATTTGGGTTGCCAGTTTCAGCGCAGGGTTGGCGCGAAGCGCATCCAATGTGAGGCGTTGCTCGCGGATGGTGGCCTCCATAGACACAAGTAGATTCTGGGTGCCACTCAACGTCTCCGAGAGGTAGCCGCACTCCTGAACGGCCGCCTGGAGTTCCTGTACCTGCTGATGCAGGTTGTTGATCTCCTGCATTTGACACAGAACCACCTGGTTACGTTCCGAGGCTTCATGCATAAGGTGCCAAAGGCTACGTTCGTAGCCCCCGAGAGTACGGGCCACGGGATCGCGACGGCGGCGGAAGCGGACAGCCCAAGGCGCGATGAACGAGGCATCGAAGTCAACGTCGCGGACAAAGTCATGTTCAGCGAAGAGTTCGACCCAATGCTCCGGCGGATGCACGTTGACGTGCGTTTCCTCGCGATAGTCAAGGGGAGTCGAGCCGAAGATGATGTCGTCACTGTGGGCGCAGAGGTTGGCCACCGCCACCAGCACCTCGGCCGGCTCCAGGTGCTCCAGCACCTCGGTGCAGGTGATCAGGTCGTACTTACGCCCAAACGGCTCCAAGATCGAGTGGACGCGGCAGCGATCGCGAATATCATCGCGCACCTGGCTGATGGCGAACTCCGAGATGTCGATTCCGTAGGCGTCGACCCCTCGATCCACAAGCGCCTCCACCAGGAACCCGTGAGCGCAGCCGGCGTCCAGAGTGGTTTTGGGAGAGACTGTCGTGACGATCCGTTCCGCCACCGCACCAAAGAACTTGGCCCAGTGGTCGCTACGCACATAAGCCTCGCCGCAATGCTGCGCGTAATAGGATTGGTCGTATAGCGGAGCGAGTGGCGTTGGTGGGGTGGATGTCATTGGCTGGTACTCAAAGCGGAGTGTGCCATGGTATCGATCGAAGACGCGGTGTGATCCCACCTTCCGCCAAGGTCCACAAACCCAAGGCGTCCCTCTTCATCTGCAACCCGAAATGCCAGAACGTCCTCGACATGGTCGAGCGCACGAGCAGCATGCTCGTCGTAGATGGCGGCGGTCAGCAAATACGAACCGCCGAGCAGGGGGTTATCCGGCACAACATAGCGGACCGTCCCGGTTTTGACTTCGGGACTGAGCCGGATTGGATGGCCTCCGGTCCTGGAGTTGGGACCGGAGAGCGTGTTGCCATCGCTGCGCCGAAACGCGAGACCGCAAACCACTTCGGGAACCGAGGTCCTGACCGCGAAATCCACCTCCACCGTGAACGGCTGGCCGGTGTACACCGTCTGGTGCGGCGTTCCGTCGGGGCCGAGCAGGCGAACCCCGACAACCTCAACTTCCTGCGTTCCCCACCGGCTGGGGGCGACGTTGGTGGAGCCTTCAATCGCCGTCGCGGTTCGGTCGCTGTCCGCGCCGATGTTGCGCCGATAATGCGCCGTGACTTCGGTGGGGTTGCCATCGTCGATAATTTGACCGTGATCCATGAGCAGCGCGCGGTCACAGTAATTGGTGATCGCGCCTAGGTCGTGGCTCACCAGCACGATGGTCCGGCCCTCGCGCTTGTACCGCGAGAAGATGTCGAAGCACTTCTCCTGGAACCGGGCATCGCCGACTGCCAGAACCTCGTCCATGAGCAGGATCCCGGCATCCGCCTGTATCGCCACCGAGAAGGCCAGACGAACCTGCATTCCCGACGAGAAGTTCTTGAGTTTCTGGTCTGCGCAGTCCTCGAGGTCGGCGAACGAGATGATGCGGTCAACACGTTCTCGCAGTTCAGCCCGGGTGAGTCCGAGAACCGCTCCACCCAGGAATACATTTTCGCGCGCGGTCAATTCGGAATTGAACCCGACACCCAGCTCGAGGAAGGGTGAAACCCGCCCTTGAATGGACATGCTGCCCGAATCCGGTTTGTAGATGCGCGAGAGGATCTTGAGCAACGTGCTCTTACCGCACCCGTTGGGCCCGGTGATTCCGAGGAACTGGCCGTGGGGGATGTCGCAGGTTATGCCCCTGACAGCGTGCAGTTCTCGATACCGCGACGTGCTGCGTGGGTGCGTGAACTTGTACTTGAGCGTGGTGCTGCGGTCCAGGGGCACCCGGAAACACTTGTTGATGTCGCGCAGAGCGATCGCGTTTTGCTTCACAGGGCTTCCGCGAACTTGGGCGTGAGCTTGTGGAAGACGACCCAACCAACAGCTGTCACTCCGATCACGGCAACCAGAGGCACGAGGTATAACCCCCCACCGGCGATGTCGGCCGTCCACGGCACGTGAGGCGTAACCAGCGCATGGCGAACGTCTTCAATGATCTGCGCCATCGGATTCATCGCGACCAGCTTCGCAAGAGTGGCCGAGTGCGCACTGACCATGGAGAAGGGATAGACGACTGCGGAGCCCCAAAACAGTACCTGGGAGAGGATCTCCCAAATCTGGCCCACGTCACGGTAGAAGACGAACAGGGCCGACAGTAGCAGGGATATCCCCAACACCAGTACGTAGAGCTCGACGATGAAGACGGGTATCAGGAGACTCCTGAGACCCAGATCGAGCTGGCCGAACGGGACCGATATGACAAGTATGAGCGTCAGGTTGATGACAAACGTCATTGCTGCGGTGACAGTCGAAGCCACCACCAGAATCCAGCGTGGGAAGTAGGCCTTACGGATCAGATTGCCGCCGCCGGCGATCGAACTCAACGCCGAACTGGTGGCCTCCTGAAAGAACGTCCATACGACAATCGCCACCAGCAGTTGCATGGTGAAACGGGGCGAAGAGCCGCCAACCTTCATGAAGGCGCTGAATACAAGCCACATGATGCCGAAGAGCATCAGTGGCTTAAGCAGAGACCACACGTAACCGAGAATCGAGCCGGTGTACTTGAGCTTGAACTGCGTCAGCGCCAGCTCTGCTCCCAAATTGAAGTTCCGGCGGTGCGTGTCGCGCCGGGTGGGGAACTCGGGTTCGAAGGCATCGGCGTCTGGCGGTCGCAGTTCGGCGACTTCCATCATCGTGGCATTATCCATCAATCGGCGGGAACGACGGGCACGGGTGCAGATGCGGCGGCCAACTCGTCGACTACCGATTTCCGTGCGTCAGTTGGTTCCGGTTTCCCAGGATGCCAGGTAGGCACGCTGCTCATCGGTGAGGATGTCGATGTCCGCACCCATACTGCGCAGTTTGAGTGCGGCTATCGTCTTGTCGATATCCTCGGGGACGTCGTACACGGCCGGCTTCAGCGTCGCATGGTTCTTGGCAACGTACTCGGCACACAGCGCCTGATTGGCGAAACTCATGTCCATCACCGCGGCCGGGTGCCCCTCGGCGGCGGCCAAATTCACGAGGCGACCCTCCGCCAGGACATTGATCGTACGTCCGCCACGAAGGTGGTAGGCCTCGACCGAGGGCCGCGGCTTCGTGATCTCGCTTGCCATGGTGCGAAGCGCGGTCAGGTTGATCTCGTCGTTGAAGTGCCCGCTGTTGGCGATGATGACGCCGTCTTTGAAAAGTTCTAGGTGCTCTCGATCAATGACGTTGATGTCGCCGGTCAAGGTGGTGACGAAGTCGGCATGGGGCGCGATGTCGCGCAGTGGGGCCACCCGGTAGCCGTCCATCACCGCCTCCAATGCGCGTACCGGGTCGACCTCGGTTACGACCACGTGAGCGCCAAGTCCCGCCGCCCGGGAGGCCAACCCACGACCGCACCAGCCGTAGCCACATACCACAAACGTCTTGCCTGCCAAGAGAACATTTGTCGCTCGCACGATGCCGTCGATCGTGCTCTGACCCGTGCCGTAACGGTTGTCGAACATCTTCTTGGTCATGGCCTCGTTGACGGCCACGATGGGGAACTTGAGCGCCCCGTCTCGGGCCATGGCGCGCAAGCGGACCACCCCGGTCGTCGTCTCTTCCGTTCCGGCCATCACCGTACTGAGTAGCTCGCTTCGAGTCTTGTGCAGTTCGGCAACGAGGTCGGCGCCGTCGTCCATGGTGAGTTGGGGGCGGTGGTCGAGAACCGCATTGACATGGCTGAAGTAGCGGGCGTTGTCTTCGCCCTTGACCGCGAACGTGGGGATGCCATGCCGCGCCGTGAGCGCTGCGGCCACGGTGTCCTGGGTCGAGAGCGGGTTGCTTGCGCAAAGGCGGACATCAGCGCCGCCTGCTTTGAGTGTGATGACCAAATTGGCCGTCTCGCTCGTCACATGCAGACAAGCGCTTAGGCGAAGCCCTTCCAGAGGACGCTCGGCCGCAAAGCGCTCGCGGATCAATCGCAGGACGGGCATTTCCCGACCGGCCCACGTGATAAGGCGCTCGCCACTGTCGGCAAGTTCCAAGTCGGCAACGTCGTACGGCATCGTGGTTGTGGTTGGCATAAAGATGGCTTCCTGACTGTGCATAGCGGTTCGCTGGTGTTTGAGCGCCAACTGGATCGGGCGCAAGATAGTCAGACGAAAGTGTAGTGGAGCGCGACGCCGACCCGTGATCCGGGCCGGCCCAACTGTTCCAAGGTTTCGTCCGTCTCCTATCATGAGGCACCGGATCACCCATGCGGCCCAGTGGGCCGGCCACCTAGGATCGAGGAATGTCAACACTGCCTGCCGATACAGACGGGTCGGCGACAACGCCTCCCACGGAGGCCCTGTCTGGACAGGGCCTTGTGCGTGACGTCGTCGTGGTTGGCGGATGTGGCCACGTGGGGCTACCGCTGGCTCTCGCGCTTGCCCGTTCGGGCCTGCGTGTCAGCGTTTTCGATATCAATCCTGAATCCGTTGACCAGGTCAACGCTGGGCAGTTGCCGTTCGACGAAGCCGGAGCGGCGGAGACCCTGATGGCAGCGCGTGCTTCCGAAATGCTGGTCGCAAGCACGAATCCCAACGTCATCAGCACTGCCGAAAACGTCATCGTTGTAATCGGCACGCCGGTTGACGAGCACCTCAATCCCAGCCCCCAGGCAGTGCCCAACGCGATTGCGGGATTTGTCGATCACCTACGCGCAGGACAGCTCATCATCCTGCGTAGCACGCTTTACCCGGGAGTGACAGCACTCGTTGAGAGGCTCCTTCGTGAGCGCGGTCTGGAAGTCGATGTCGCGTTCTGCCCGGAGCGCATCGCCGAGGGACGTGCCATGGCCGAACTCTTCAGCCTTCCGCAAATCGTCTCTGCACGCACTCGACCTACGCTCGATCGTGCCACAACGCTGTTTCGACGGCTCACCGGAGACATCGTTGAACTAGAACCCGAAGAGGCTGAGCTGGCCAAGTTGTTCACCAACACCTGGCGCTACATCAAGTTTGCCACCGCCAATCAGCTCTACATGATCGCCAATGATTTCGGACTTGACTTCGAACGCATTCGCTCTGCGATAACCCATAACTACCCGCGCGCCGCAGACATGCCGGCGGCAGGCTTCGCAGCGGGACCGTGTCTCTTCAAGGACACGATGCAGCTGGCCGCGTTCAACAACAACCAATTCACACTCGGTCACGCGAGCATGATGATCAACGAGGGGATGCCCCTATACGTTGTGGCTCGACTGGAACGCGAATACGACCTCGCCAACATGATCATCGGCATCCTGGGGATGGCATTCAAAGGGGAATCGGACGATATTCGCTCGTCACTCAGTTACAAGCTCAAACGGATCCTGGCATTCAAGGCAAAGTCGGTTCTCTGCACCGACCCATATGTCACGGTGGACCCCAACCTGACGCCGTTGGATGAAGTTCTGCGCCAGGCCGATCTCCTGGTTGTGGGCGCACCGCACGATCGCTACGCCACACTCGACACGACGCTGCCCGTAATCGACCTTTTCGACATCCGCGGCAAGGGCGTGCGGGTGTGAAACCTCGCGCCTCAATCGTTGTGCCGGCGTACAACGAGGGACCGTCCATCCTGGACACCATCGATCGCATTCTCGACGCCATGACGATGCCATGCGAGGTGCTGATCGTCTACGACACGCCAGCCGACACAACCGCCCGATTCGCCAAGGAGTATGCGAAGCGCGATCCGCGCGTGTTGCCGACGTTGAACACCGACGGACACGGTCCGGCTGCGGCGATGCGTTTCGGCATCAACCGTGCCCGCGCCGACGTGGTCGTCATCACCATGGCCGATGGCAGCGACGATCCCCAGCAAATCGACCAATTGACGCGTCTGGTCGAGCGTGGTGTGGTGGTGGCATCCGCCTCTCGCTACATGCGGGGTGGTCAGCAGGTCGGCGGTCCCCGGATCAAAGGATTGATCTCACGACTGGCGGGGGTGTCGCTGCACTACATCGCACGCGTTGGGACTCACGATGCCACGAACTCGTTCAAGGCGTACTCCACGGATTTTGTCCGTCAGGTGGGCATCGAATCCGACGCGGGGTTCGAGCTTGGTATCGAGATGGTCGCCAAGGCAAGACGCCTCGGCCTCCCGGTCGCCGAGATCCCGACGATCTGGCTGGATCGCGCAAGCGGGCAGTCGAATTTCAAGGTCAAGCAGTGGATTCCCCGTTACCTTCGCTGGTACTTCTACGCGCTTGGACCACGTCGAAAGCGGACTGCGGCACGGGTAATTCGTCCCGGGACACGCCAGAATCGGGATGCGACACATAGAAATGGAGACTCGGCATGAGCAAGGTCATGGTCACTGGTTCTCAGGGGTTCATCGGCGGATACCTGGTCGACGAACTGCTGCGTCGCGGCCATTTTGTGGTTGGCGTCGACAACCTCTCCAAGTACGGCAAGGTCACTCGGTCGTATGCGAGCAATCCCGGCTACACGTTCGTCGAGGGTGACGCCAGGGACGTGGATCTGTTGAACCGGCATCTTGATGGCTGTGACCACTTCATTGCCGGAGCCGCGATGATCGGGGGGATCTCGTACTTCCATACATATGCCTATGACCTACTCGCCACCAATGAACGGATCATCGCGGCGTCGTGCGATGCGGCTATCGAAGCCCACGCCAAAGGCAAATTGCAGAAGGTGACCTACCTGAGTTCGTCGATGGTTTTCGAGTCGACGAATCGGTGGCCCTCGGTCGAGGGGGACGAACGAGACGTTCCACCACCCCTGTCGTCGTATGGGTTTCAGAAGCTTGCTGTCGAGTACTTTGCGCACGCGGCGTGGCAGCAATATGGCCTCCCATTCACCATCGTGCGACCATTCAACTGTGTGGGGATAGGCGAGGGTCGGGCACTTGGTGACGTTGAAATCCCAAGTGGCAATGTCAAGCTGGCGATGAGCCATGTGGTTCCCGATCTGGTACAGAAGGTCGTCAAAGGACAAGATCCACTCCACATCCTGGGCGACGGGAAGCAGATTCGGCATTACACCTACGGTGGAGACCTGGCTAGAGGCATCGTGATGGCGATGGAGTCGCCGGCCGCACTCAACGAGGACTTCAACCTTTCCACGGCCCAGTCGACCACCGTGCTGCAACTGGCCGAGAAAATCTGGACGCGGATCAACATCGACAAGCCTTTCCGCTACGTCTCCGATCCGCCTTTCGAACATGACGTTCAAAAGCGCGTCCCGGCAACCGAAAAGGCTGGGCGGATGCTGGGATTTACGGCAACCACGAGTCTGGACGGGATGCTCGACGAGGTGGTGCCGTGGATTGAGAACGCTATCGCTCAGGGGGCGATCTGAACGTCCACGACAGCAGCGCGGTCAGGCGGCGGATTGCCCGCTTGGCGCAACCTTCCACACAATGACCCCCTGACCGTACTTCCCTTCCGTACCTGTCATCCAGGAGATGAAACCGGCGGCCTGCTTCACATACGGCGCATTAGCGCTTGCGATTACGACGGAGACATGATCGCGGGCAAGTTCTGACCGTAGTTCCGCAAGCTGCATGGCGGTGCGAGGGAGCGGCACGCCGGTCTGCCAGATGGGATGTAGGGCCGTTTGGAACGGGTTATTGAGATCGAACCTCCCCTTGCCGGTCTTGGGGTCCGGCACGATTGCTACGCCTCCGACCATGGAGAACCGGTAACCGGCCACGGCCTGCCATGCCATGGCATCGGGGGACGAACCGTCCGCATAGGGATACAGGAGTGCAACGGTCCCCTTGGGAAGCTGTTGCACATCACCTGTGGACGAGAAATATGCGGGGATATTGACGCTTGTAGTGGGCGCCAATGAAGGCGTCAGGCTCACCACACCAATGACCGCGACTACGATCACAGGCCAGCGCATGTGATCGCCTACGGTCGCAATGCTGCGGTCTATGGCAATGGCCAGCAAGGCGGCCAGACCGAAGGTCGCCATCAGCGACAGCCGGCCGGGAAGCAGGTTGTTGAGGACAGGAATGTGTGAGAAGACGGCAAATGGCAACCGAATGCCGGTGTCGGAGCCGCCGATGTGCAGGTGCGGACCAAGGCTGAGTACGACCAGCGCCAGTGTCGATAGTGCGACCACCCTGACGAACACGTCCCGCCACCAGCGAACAGCGGTGTAGACGGCAATGAGCAGCAGCCCGACCCCTATGTAGGCGCTCTGCTCAGCGACGTTGCCCGTCCATAGCACCGCCTGCGAATCCGTGATGTGGGGGAAGGTGATGGCCTGAAGCGGGCCCGGTACGACAAGGTTGACGAGGTCCGACACGTAGACGTTGAACTGTTGAATGTGCCCTTGAACTGCGTACGGGCCGAAGAACTGGTACGCAAGGGGGTATCCGGCCAGCACCAAGAACGCGATCAGAGCTACGGCACCTGTTCGCGCCACGTAACCAGCTCGCCGGATAACTTCGCGAGGGCGCAGACAAACGGCCACGAACAGACCGATGCCGACCATCAGACCCGTAAGCGCAACCAGTTCCTCGGCACAGAGAAGCAATACCGCAGTTAGCACCCCGATCAAGATGCCCAGGCGAAGCGGCCGGATTTTCTGAACAACAAACAACTCTTCGAACGCCATCAGCAACAGCGGGATGGGCGCGAACAGGAGCAGGTTGAGATGGCCCAGAGCGTGGGCGGTCGTATAGGGTCCGCCCAACAGCAGTAACCCGCCGATAAAGGCCGCCAACTGGTTGTGGACATGACGACGCAACCACAAGAAACTGCACCATCCGCCGAGCGCCAGTGCGAGTGTGAAGAGGATGTTGTAGGCGACGATGGGGCCGAAGACGACAGCCACGGGCCAGCTGGCCAGCGAGGGCACGAACATGGTGGTGTCCCACATCATGTTGATGCCGTGCGGAACATTGATGGATCCGTTGAAGAACGGGTTCTGACCCTGGCCTATGGCGTGAGGGAACCAGCCCAGGAACTCGATGAACTTGGCCGGATCCCCGCCGAGACCGGCCCACCGGACACCGGGGTCTCGCCAGGTGGCGCTTGTGATCAC
>JACWAJ010000038.1 GCA_014874355.1 bacterium
GATGGATCCGTTGAAGAACGGGTTCTGACCCTGGCCTATGGCGTGAGGGAACCAGCCCAGGAACTCGATGAACTTGGCCGGATCCCCGCCGAGACCGGCCCACCGGACACCGGGGTCTCGCCAGGTGGCGCTTGTGATCACCACTGCGCCGGCCAGATAGATGAGCAGCGCGATGATGCTTGCTCGGCGCGAGTTTCCCGGGTGTGTGGATGTCATCCGGGTGAACGGGTTGCCAGGTAATGGCGTATTGCGAGCCGCCAGTCCTCCAAGGGAGGCTCGCCGAGGGTTCGCCAAGCGCGATTGTCAAGCACCGAATACGGTGGACGGGCTGCCGGGGTCGGGTAGTCATCGGTGGCAACCGCATGGACCAGAACCGCAAGCCCGGCGGCATCGACGATCTCCTGGGCGAAGCCGTACCATGTGGTCGAACCGCTGTTGGTCAGGTGGAAGGTTCCGCAAGCACCCCTGGAGACCAGTCGCAACACCGCTGGAGCCAGGTCTCCGGTCCAGGTTGGACTGCCGTGCTGATCGTTGACCACTCTCAGTTCCCCGCGTTCGCGGGCCAGCCGCAGCATGGTCAGCACGAAATTGGGTCCATCCTGTCCGTAAAGCCATGCGGTGCGCACGATCTGATGCCTTGGCGCCAAGGTTCGCACCGCCTCTTCTCCCAGGAGCTTGGTGCGGCCGTAAACCGAGAGCGGATTGGTGGCGGCGGATTCGTCGATCGGTCCGCGGGAACTCCCATCAAAGACGAAATCCGTGCTGATTTGGCAAAGAAGAATGTCACGAGACGCACAGGCTTCAGCCAGGACTTTCGGTCCTTCGACATTGACCGCGAATGCGGCATCAGGGTTCTGCTCTGCCGCATCGACACGCGTATAGGCGGCGCAGTTGATCACCGCATCAAAATGGTCCTGATCGAGCGTTGCCGACACCGCTGTGGGATTGGTGATATCGCAGGTGTCGATATCGATACCCGTAAACGACCTGTCGTCGGTTCCGTCTTGCTGAAGCAACTCGCGGCCCAATTGGCCGTGGCTTCCGGTGACCAGGATGCGCATGTCAGACCGTTGCTGCAGGCAGCGGTTTGTAGTTGCGCTGGTAGAAGTCCCAGAACTCTCCGGACTTCAGCGGTCGCCACCATGCTTGGTTTTCGACGTACCAGCGAACGGTCAACTCCATCCCCTGGGTGAAGTCGTGCCGCGGTGCCCAGCCTAGGCTGCGCAGTTTGGCGGTATCCACCGCATAGCGGCGGTCGTGCCCCAGACGGTCCTGGACGTGCAGCTTCAGCGAATCCGGCTTGCCGAAGGCCGCAAGAATCGTGTCGGCCACGGCCACTCCGCTTGTCTCCCCACCGAATCCGATGTTGTAGTTCTCGCCCACAGCTCCCTTCCGCAGTGCCGTGTCAATGCCCCGACAGTGATCTTCGACGAAGATGTAGTCGCGGACCGCACTGCCGTCACCGTAGATGGGAAGGGGCTGGTTGTCGATGGCATTGGTGATGAATAAGGGAATGATCTTCTCGGGATACTGATTGTGTCCGTACGTGTTGGATCCCCGGGTGATGATCGCCGGGAATCCGTATGACGAACGGTATGCCCATATCAACATCTCGCCACCGGCCTTGCTGGCGCTATACGGGCTGCGTGGCGACAGAGGATCGGTCTCAGCGCTGCGCCCGGTCGCCACGTCACCATAGACCTCGTCGGTACTCACCTGAAGAAACCGCTTGTGTTTCGCACTCCGCGCGGCCTCGAGCAACACGTACGTTCCGTAGACATCCGTTTGGATGAACTGGCCGGGCGCCTCCAAAGAACGGTCCACGTGGGATTCGGCAGCAAAATTGACGATGACGTCGCAGTCGGTAGCCAGTCTGGAAACCATGCCGGCGTCGGCAATATCGCCGCGCACAAAACGGAATCGCGGATCATTGCGCACGCTATCGAGGTTGCGCTCGTTGCCGGCATAGGTCAGCTTGTCGAGGACGACAACCGAGTCTTCAGGGTGCTCACGCAATGTGAGGCGTACAAATTCACTGCCGATAAAGCCGGCACCGCCGGTGACAAGAAGTCGCATCAGATGTTCTCAATGCTCCAGTCGAAACCGATCCGAGGATCGTTCCAGGCGATCCGCCCTTCATCAGGATCGGTGGGATTGTAAGGCTCGGTAACGTAGTAGTTGAGAATGACATCGTGCATGCTCAGGGCTTGGTACCCGTGAGCGACAAGCGGTGGGATCGCGACCATTTTGGGCGAGTTTTCGCCCAGTATCACGACTTGGGTCTTGCCAGCTGTGGGCGAACCCTCGCGCAGGTCGACAAGAACGACACGGGCGTTGCCCGAAACAATATCCCAGTAGTCCCACTGCCGCTTGTGCCAGTGGAATGCCTTGATGAGTTCAGGGGGATTGCCGCCTCGCGCATAGGCCAGACTGCGCGACATCTGAGCAAATGGCTGCTCGGGAATGAAGGCTCGGCCTTCATCGTCGACATCGCCCCGCTTGAGCTGCTCGATAAAATAGCCGCGCTGGTCGGCCCACTTGGTGAAGGTCTTGATCATGACCCCATCGATACGCCCCAGCCGTTCCTCTGACGGCATCCGCTGTATCGATTCGAGCACCCGTTGGACGGGTTCCGTCAATGGCATCCACCGCATCAGTGCACCTCCACGCGCGAATGATCACCGAGCATGAGTTTGATGCCGCGTGGCCGGCGCGGTGACTGACAAACCGTGCATTCCTTGCCGATGAGAGAAGACTGGATGGTGCCTTCCACGTTCTCGATCCGGGTTCGCTCCAAAATAATGGAGTGCTCGACCTCTGCACGCCGGATCACGCAATCGTGGTACACCGCGGTGAAAGGGCCGATGTATGCGTCTTCGATCACAGTGTTGCGTCCGATGATGGCGGGTCCGCGCACCACGCAATTGTGCAACTCGACGCCGGCCTCGACGACCACCTTGCCGTGAATTTCGACATCTTCACCGACCGTGCCGTCGATCCGCCGTTCGAGGAGGTCGAGCATGATGCGGTTGGCTTCGAGCATGTCATCGAGGCGCCCCGTATCCTTCCACCAGCCACTGATGATGTGCGGTTCAACGCGGCGGCCCTCGTCGATCATGCGCTGCAGCGCATCGGTAATCTCGAGTTCGCCGCGCTCGGAGTAATCGATCTTGTCGATGGCGTCATGCACTGCAGGGCTGAAGAGGTAGACGCCAACCAGCGCAAGGTCGGATTTGGGCGATTGTGGCTTCTCGACGAGACGAACGACACGATCCCCGTCGAGTTCGGCTACGCCAAAGCGCTCCGGCTCCAGGACATGCGCCAGAAGGATCATCGCGTCGGGTCCACTGCGATCGAACTCCCTGACCAGATCGACGATGCCGTCACGGATGAGGTTATCGCCCAGGTACATCACGAAACGGCTGTCGCCAAGGTAGTCGCGTGCGGTCAAGACCGCATGGGCCAGTCCAAGTGGAGCCTCCTGCGGGATGTAGGTTATTGCCGCGCCAAACTGCCCGCCGTCGCCGATAGCGGCTCGAACTTCGTCAGCCGTCTCACCGGTGATGATGCCGATATCGCGTATCCCGCTGGCCACCATTGCCTCAATGGCAAAGAAGATCACGGGTTTGTTGGCCACCGGCACCAACTGTTTGGCACTGGTATGGGTGATGGGCCGGAGGCGGGTGCCCTTGCCCCCGCTGAGGATCAGGCCTTTGATGGCAGTGGTCATACGTTCATCCGATCGCGCTTTCGTCCTGATGGGCAACGGGCGTCTCCAGGCACGGGCTGACGCCCCAACGTGACAGGAGGCAGTGTAGCTGAGAACCTGGGCGGAGGCGATCTCCATTCCGATCGATGAGCCGTCCATCCACAGTTGCCTACAATGCCAGGGTTGCCCCCGCAACAGCGAACCTCGCCCCTGCCACTGGTGGGGACGGGCTGAGGGAGGAATCGCGCTGATAACCGAACGTTTGATCTCGATCGTGGTGCCCTGCTTCAACGAAGCCGGAAACATTCGCAACATGCACGCTCGTGTCACCACGGTGATGGCGGACGTGACGCCGCGGTACGAGATCGTCTTCGTCGACAACGGCAGCACCGATAACTCGGCAGAGATCTTCGCGGAAGTGGCCGGATCCGACTCGCACGTCTCTGTAATCAGCATGGCGCGCAACTTCGGCTCCCAGAACGCCTATTCGTGCGGGCTCGATTACGCCTCGGGCGACTGCGCCATCCTGCTGGATGGCGACATCCAAGATCCCCCCGAGTTGATTCCCGACATGGTGCAGCGCTGGCTCGAGGGCTACGAGGTGGTCTACGGTGAGCGTATCGACCGCAAGGCGTCGCTATTTGTGCGGCTCACAGCCAAAGTCTTCTATCGCACGTTTCGTCGCCTCTCCTACGTGGACATTCCCGTGGATGCCGGCGACTTCTCTCTCATCGACCGGCGCGTGCTCGACATCATGAATGCAATGCCCGAGCGCAATCGCTTCATTCGCGGTCTGCGTGCCTGGGCCGGCTTTCGCCAGGTGGGGTTGCCCTACGTGCGCGACCCCCGAGTGCAGGGCAAGAGCAGCAACAGCATCACCGACCTCTTCCGCTGGGCGACCACAGGGCTGGTGTCCTTCTCCTACGCCCCGCTGGAGTGGATATCCGGCCTCTCGGTGGTCGTCATGATCCTTGCGGCACTGGCCGCCGTTGTATACACGGCGCTCTACTTCATCTTCCCCAACAACCCGCGCGGCTACCAGACGCTGTTGCTGGCGGTTCTCTTCCTCGGCGCCATACAGATGCTGTGCTTCAGCATCATTGGCTCGTACTTGGCGAAAATGTTCGAAGAAATCAAGGGTCGCCCCAAGTACGTGGTCGACCGTATTCGCAACAATCACCGTCCGGGTCTGTGGGATGGTGTCGACGTGGAGCCCACCCACGCTCCCAGGGAGGCATAGATACGATGGAAGTGGTCATTCTCTGTGGCGGACAGGGCACCCGGCTACGCGAGGAGACCGAGTACCGACCCAAGCCACTCGTCGAGGTTGGTGGCCGGCCGATCCTCTGGCATCTCATGAAGTCGTACGCCCATCACGGCTTCAAAGATTTCGTCCTCTGCCTGGGCTACCGCGGCGCGATGATCAAGGAGTACTTCCTCAACTACGAGGCGATGAACAACGACTTCACCATCCAGTTGGGGACGAATCATTGCATCGAGTACAAGAATGGTCATGACGAACAGGACTTCCGGGTCACGCTCGCGGAAACCGGCCTCCCGACGCTGACCGGAGGACGCCTCCAACTCGTGGAGCGCTACGTCCACGGCAGCACTTTCATGATGACCTACGGCGATGGTGTCGGGGATGTGGACATCACCGCGCTACTCGAGTTCCACCGGTCTCACGGCAAGATCGCCACCGTTACCACGGTGCGGCCACAATCGCGTTTTGGGACTCTCGATGTCGGTTCGGGCGGGGCTGTCCGCCGTTTCAGCGAGAAGCCGTCCGAAGCGGGCGCCATCAGCGCGGGCTTCTTCGTCTTCGAGCGGCCCATCTTCGACTACCTGACGGGCGAGCAGTGCACCCTGGAACGCGAGCCCCTGGAAAGGCTGGCTCGCGAAGGCCAGCTGATGGCCTATGACCACCAGGGCTTCTGGCATGCCATGGACACCTATCGCGACTCCCTCCACCTGAACGAGATGTGGACCGAGGGCAAGGCTCCGTGGCGCACATGGGACGTTGGAGTTGAGACGCGCATCGCGACGGTGAGCCATGCCGGTTAACGGAAAGCCTCTGTTCTGGCGCGACCGACCGGTTCTGGTCACGGGAGGTACCGGGTTCGCCGGTTCGTGGCTGGTTTCGCGTCTACACGAACTGGAAGCCGATGTCGTCTGCCTGATTCGCGACTGGGTACCGCAGAGCAATCTGGTGCGGACGGGTTTGCATGAGCAGGTCACCTCGGTGCGCGGCGACATTCGCGACCAGGCGCTGCTGGAGCGCGTGCTTGGCGAGTACGAGATCGACACCGTCTTCCACCTGGCGGCCCAGACCATCGTCGGCATCGCCAACCGCAACCCGGTGTCGACCTTCGAGACCAACATCGGTGGCACATGGGCACTACTGGAGGCATGCCGGCGCAGCCCACGGGTAGAACAGGTGGTCGTGGCATCGTCGGACAAGGCGTATGGCGATGTCGGCCGGCGCTACGACGAGAACACCCCGCTGCAGGGGTGCCATCCCTACGACGTCAGCAAGTCGTGCACCGATCTCATTGCCCACACCTATGCCGTCACCTACGGCCTACCCGTCGCGGTCACACGGTGTGGCAACTTCTTTGGCGGCGGAGACCTCAACTGGAACCGCATCGTCCCCGGCACCATCCGCTCGGTGTTGCGGGGCGAGCGCCCGGTCATCCGCTCCGACGGAGCGAGCGTCCGCGACTACTTCTACGTCGAGGACGGCGCCGCAGCCTACCTGGCTCTGGCTGAACAGCTGGCGACCAACCGCAAGCTCATAGGCGAAGCGTTCAACTTCTCCAACGAGATCGAGGTCACCGTTCTCGGCATAACCGAGAAAGTGCTTCGCATTCTCGGCAGTTCGCTAACCCCCGACGTGCGCAATGAGGCACGCAACGAGATCGTCTACCAGAGCCTCGCCGCCGCCAAGGCGCGCGAACTGCTCGGCTGGCGGCCTCTGTTCACGCTCGACGAGGCACTCGAACGGACCGTAGCCTGGTATCGCGACTTCTTCGCCGCCGAGCCGGCTCAGGCGATGGCGGCTATTTGACGAGCGCCTCGATGCGGACCACCGGCCACTGAACCACTATCTCCACACTCCTGGGCCAGACGATCTGGAAGTGCATCCCTATACTCAACGCGTCGAGAAGCCACACGGAGCCGGGTTTTGAACAGTTCGGTAGATCAGGTAGTACGCCGTTTGGTTGACAGCGTGGGCAGCGTCATCGTGGGCAAGGACGCGGAGGTCGAGCTTTGCGTCATAAGCCTTCTCTGCAAGGGGCACGTACTCCTTGAGGATGTGCCCGGAGTGGGCAAGACCATGCTGGCCAAGGCGCTGGCGCGGGCCACCGGCTGCACTTTCGAACGCGTTCAGTTAACCCCGGACCTGCTGCCAGGAGACGTCACCGGTGTCTCCGTATTCGATCCGCGGACGACTACGTTCAGCTTCCGTCCCGGTCCGGTCTTCACCCAGGTCCTGCTTGCCGACGAGATCAATCGGGCCACGCCCAAGACGCAGTCGGCGCTGCTGGAGGCAATGGAAGAGCGCCAGGTCACAGTCGATGGTGTGACCCACATGCTGCCCGAACCGTTCATCGTGCTGGCCACACAGAACCCGATCGAGATGGGCGGAACCTTCCCTTTGCCCGAGGCCCAGGTCGACCGTTTTCTGATCAAGGTCCACCTCGGCTACCTTGACGTGGCCGGAGAAGTGGCCATGCTCGATCGCTTCCAATCGCAATCTCCGCTCGAACTGGTCCAGCCGGTAACCACCGCCTTGGAGATTGCACACTGTCAGTGCGCGGTGACGCAGGTCCATGTGGATGCCTCGATAAAAGAGTATTGCGTCCAGGTGGTGCAACGCACCCGAGCGCATGGCGACGTTGCCTTCGGCGCCTCACCGCGAGGTAGTCTCGGGTTGCTCCATGTGGCCCAGGCGACGGCGGCCGCGTCGGGCCGTGACTATGTCCTGCCCGACGATGTTAAGACACTGGCGCCACGAGTCCTCTGCCATCGGCTCATTCTCAAACCCAACGCCGAACTGCGCGGGGTAAGTCCAACCGACCTCGTCGAGGAGATCCTCGACACCGAGGCAGCACCGGCTGCGTCGAGGCGGCTGGCGTAGGCGCGCCACCGTGCAATCGCGCGCCCTGCTCCTTGCGTGCGTTGCCTTCCTGAGCCTCCTTGCCGGACTTACCGGGGTTCGCTTGGCGTACAGCCTCGCCTATGTCGTACTGAGCCTGCTGGCACTCTCATTCATCTGGTCACGCGCCACCAGCCGGCGCCTGACGGTGACGCGTGAATCACCGTCAGGAACATTTACTGTGGGTGAGCCGTTTACAGAGCGTTTCACCGCCTGCAACCACTCATCACTGCCGGTCGCGTACTGCGAGGTGGTCGACCACAGCCCCATCGACGGTTACCTCGCGTCGCGGGTCTGCACGCTGGCCCGGAGGGCCAGCGTGTCGTGGTCGGCCCGCGGCGTCTTCGACAGGCGCGGGCGCCACAGCTTCGGGCCGCTCGAAGCTCGCATTGGCGATCCCTTCGGGCTCTTCCCCAAGAGCATCCAGGTCCGTGCCGCAGGTGAGATGCTGGTGCACCCAGCCGTTCATCCCGTCGACGACCTCGCGCCAGCGTGGAGCGGCGGCTCGGCGGGAGACGGGCAACCGGGTCGTCCTTTGGACGTGGCGCCCGATGTCTCGACCGTTCGCGAGTACCAGACCGACGATGGCCAGAGCCGCATCCACTGGAAATCCACCGCTCGCACCGGCCGGCTGATGAGTTGCACGTACGACACTCCTCAGACGTCCGGCTTGCTGGTCGTCCTCGACCTGGGTAGCGCGGTGCATGCCGGCGAGGCTCCAGAGTCGACTCTGGAGTACGCCGTGTCCCTGGCGGCCTCGATCTGCCACGCATCCCTCCGACGCGGCCATGCCGTGGGGTTGGTCACCAACGACGCCGCTGGCACCATCTTTAGGACCAGGCGTGGCGAGGCTTGGCGCTTGCGTCTACTCGACTTTCTTGCCGTTGCCGCCGCCGATGGCACAGTGCCAGTTGCTGAGGCCGTCTCTTGCCATGGCCGGAGTTGGCGCGGCCGTGGCGGTCTCTGCGTCATCACGCCCGATCGCAATCCAGAATGGGTGGAGGCGCTGCTCGACACGGGTATGCGCGGCACCCGTCCTCTCTGCGTAGTCGTAGAGCCAACATCGTTTGGGGCTCCTGGCACGCCGCTGCGAGTCTCCGCAGCTTGGCGGCAGGCGTTGAATTGGCGGCTGATCCGCCGCGGCGACATGCCAACATCAGATACCTCAGCCCACGTGAAGACACGCTGATGCAGACGCGTGTCACATTGCCCTCTCCTGTAGCGGATCTGCGCCGGACCGCACCGTCGTTGGTGGAATTCTGGGTGGGGGTCACGCTCTGCGCTTTGCTCATGCTCGCGACCACCTGGGCCGTATTGGCGGGCGACTGGGTGGCGAGAGCGGGCGGCACCCTGCCAGTCGTACTCGTCGGTGTGGCCGAGGCGGCGCTGCTGGTCCGTATGCAGGTATCGCGTGCAGTCGCGGTCATTGCCGGACCGCTGTTTGCCCTAGTCGCGGCGCTGCCGTTCACGATCGCGACGATTCCCGCCGACGGAAACGCCTCAGTCGCTCACCTTGTTGTCCGCTACGCCGGCGCCATGTGGCTCCCCCAGAGTCTCTTCAGCGCCGATGGCCGGACATTCCTCGTCGCGCTGTCGCTGGTGTTGTGGGTGTGCGCCTACTTCGCCACCTGGATGGCCGTGCGCGAACGCAACGGTGGTGCGGCAGTGTTTCCTTGCCTCTTTGTGCTTGCCCTGAATATTCTCAACGCGCCGCGGTCGTTCGGCCTGGTACTCCCCAGCACGGTGGCTGTGGCGCTGGCCGCAACCGTCGTTGCCCAGGCCAATCTCAGCCGTCTTGCGGCCACCTGGCGGCACCGGAGCATGGTTGTGCTTCCGGGAATGTTTGGGCGCTACATGCGCAGCGCTGCGGTGATGCTCGGGCTCGTTCTCTTGGTGGCCGCGCTCGCCCCGCCGGTATCGTCGTATGACCTCACCCAGTCGATACTGGGTAGCGGGAGTCCCGGCGGCTTGCAAAGCAGCACCGCCAACCGCTCGTCGCAACCGGTTGGATTCTCGGTAGACACCGTCCTCGGTGGAGCGATCAGTGCCGCCCATCCGCAAACCCTCTTCCGATACACCACGGATGCGCCAGCGCCCCTGTACATTGCGCTTGCCACCGACTCGCAATTTCAAAACGGAGTCTGGACGCATGGCGAAGGTTCAGCTATAGGCGATGGCTCCGGCGGTGATGTGTTGTGGGCGGCGTCAGCACCTGAGCTGGGGGCAGAGACGCGAGTGGTCCACCTCGATGTCACCGCCCTGACATCGGACTCCACGAACGCGACGATTGGAGCGAGATCAGTTGCGCTCGCACCGTGGGTGGGGACTCCGCTCTCCGTCAGTGTCCCTGCGAACGCCATCGGCATTGTCAGATCCGCGGATGGTGCGGGAAGGCTGCTGACCGTGGATCGTCTCGAACTCGTGAGTGATTTGAAGGAAGGGACGTCACTCAGCATTACTGGCGCCGTTTCTACCGCAACCATTGAGCAGTTGCGCGGTGCCAGGCAGGCCTATCCAGACGCGTTCACCCAGGAGTACACGAACCTCCCCGGGGATTCGGCCACCGACACCCTGATTGGGATTGCACGCGACTGGACGTCTGGCACCGGCAATTCATACGACGCAGCGGTTGCCATCGAGACCCATCTGCGCAGTTCCGCGTTCACCTACACGCTCACGCCGCCACAGGCGCCCGACGGCACCTTGCCGATCATCGATTTCCTCACCCACTCCCACAAGGGGTATTGCCAGTACTTCGCGTCTGCCATGGCCGCATTGCTGCGTGCCGAGGGCATCCCCTCGCGCATCGTCAACGGCTACGCGAACGGCACTCGCACGAGTGTCGATGCCAAAGGGGACACTGTGTACACGGTCACCAGCAACGACGCGCATAGCTGGGTGGAGGCGTACTTCCCGCATTACGGGTGGATTCCGTTCGAGCCGACACCTCCGTCGCAACTTGGCTACTACCAGCCGCCGGTTCGGGGAGCGGTTACGCTGCTGGGCGTTGGCGCCACACCGAATGCTGTGCCTCGGGCCTACGCCGGGCACACGCCCTCCGCACTCGTTCTGGTGTTGCTCGGATTGCTGCTCGTGCTGGTACTTCTCGGCCTGGCAGGGGTCTGGCTGGCACGTCCGCGCGACCTACGCACGCTCTGGCGCCGGATGGCGGTTGTGGGCCGCTTGCTGGGAGTGCGAAGACGCCCCTGCGACACCGACGCCGCCTTCACCGCCAGGCTGATGGCGGCCATCCCCCCCGACAGAGCAGCGCTGCGGCGCCCCCGTGGCGATGCAGGGATCTGCTCGCGGTCATTGCGCGCGTCCATCTGCAAGGCACTCGACGAGATCGCAGTTCTCTCGGGCAAGGCCCAGTTCTCTAGCAAGGGCATCGACGCCACAGAGCGCGTCCGCTGGCTGCGCTGCTGGCGTCAAGTGGCCCGGGCACTGCCGCGGTTGGTGTGGCGCTCGCTCTTGGCCCGCCGTCGGGTCGTGGAGGATCCCTATAGGACCGGGGTTGCAGCTTTGTGAGACATCTCCAATGCACGGCGCCGCCTGCGTCGCCAAACGCGCCACACCAGACCTACCAGCGCAAGTGCGCCAAATGTCCCGAACGCAGCCGGTAGGATCCACGAAGTATTCGCTTTGGGAAGGGACAGATCGACTGCTGTGTGCCATCCAATTGGTTCGGTGGTCGCGTTGGCAACCTCCCCGCCCAGGGGGGAGGTCGACGGCAACGGACCAAGTGCGTCAAAGGTGGTCGCTTTCCACCGAAGAGGGACATCTGAGCCCATATGAAATATGGTGCAGGACACGGACGGTGTCTTCGCGTTATCGCAGAACGCAACGACCACCCATTCGAGCCGGCCCGGCTGTTCGGCCGGCCCAGTACCCGTCCAGGGTCCCCATCCCACACCTCCCGGGTTATCCAGTCCCATCGCCACAACGTCGCGATGGCGAACAAGTTTGACTGCGACACGCGTCACCGGCGGACCCTGGAAGATTTTGTTAGCCCACGCCACCATCTCGTCACGCGAATGTTTGTTGAGTGACACCGGTGGATCCGGTTGAGTCCATGCGTTGGGCACCGCCAGCGCCCCCGCCGGACCGGCTGCGCGCTGCCACCTCGCCCCATCCCATGTCCAGGTGTCCGCGTACATGCCGCCGGGAGCTGCCGCGACCCCGCCGTAGAGAATGACGGTCTTCGAGTCGGGGTCGTACGCCATCCCCACACCTGCCCTGACGCCAGGTCCGCTGCCATTGCGCTTGGTCCAGGTCGTTCCATCCCAGGTCCATGTGTTTCCCGTCCCGTCGAACAGAACATCACCGCCGTTCGGATTGGGGGCCAGCATGGCGTATGGCAGGGGGTAGGCGGACGGAACCGCGGACGCGGGCAGCTGCTTCCAGGTTGTCCCGCTGAGCTGCCAGGTGGTTACGCGGTTGGCGCCGCCGGTATCGACACCATCCGCTCGTTCGACGTAGATAATGGCTCCGGTCACAGGATTGCTGGTCATGGCCCGAGCCGGCCCCACGTTCTGAGTCGGGTCGAAGACGGGCCGCGCCTGGTTCGCAGCCGGTGGGTCGAGATCGTCTTGCCCTGTCTCGTTGTACGGGCCAGCCTCCGTAGCGATAGGTGTCCAAGTCGGAGGTGTCCAGGCCAGAACGGACGTGTGGTTCTTGTGGCACCATGCCGAACAGAGCACCTGCCGGATCATGCGATGAGCCTTGGCGTCATAAGCCATCAACGTATCCGGCTTGTCGTCGTAGCCAGGCCCGACGTAGCTCCCGCCCGCGTCATAGTCACCCTCCTGGAACGCATGCGACATAGCAAGCTGCTTCCAATCGTTACCGTCCCAGGCCCAGGTGTCGGAGTACACGGCATCGTTGTAGCTTGAATCCACTCCACCAGAACGGAGCGGCTTCGACTCATCGCCGACCGCTCGGTGAGTGCCGCCGTACATCAGAAGTTGCCGCGTGTCAGGGTCGTACGCCATGGCCGCGCCCTGTCGTGCCGAAGGTGAGTGCTTGGGGTGCAGCTGCGTCCACGTCGAGTCCTTGAACTGCCACGTGTCGGCGTACATACGCGAAGCCCCGCCGCCAAACATGATCAACTGGTGAGTGGCTGCGTCGTACCCCATCGCTGGCTCGTACAGTGGCGGCGGAGAGGAGGGAGCCGGTGTTGGGTGCTGGCCGCAGCCGGCCATCGTCGCCAGCGCCAGCAGACCGATGGTGACTGCCACGCATCGCCGGGTGCGAAGTCGCCAAATCACGCCGCGAACAATACGCCTATTTCAACACGCGCAAAACCGCCGTTGCGCTGTCGCGAACGTGTCGACACGTTGACATCCTAGGGGGGGGGGGCGTATGCTCCGCTCGCGTCCTCGCGGGAATTCCGCGAGGAGTTGCGGCTGAACCGGTACGGAGGTGGCGAGATGCGCAAGTGGGCGGAAGTGGGCGCCGTGATCGTCGTCGCGGGAGTCCTCGTGGTGGGCGCGGTCTTTCTCCATGGCCGGATCCAGGGCACGCCAGGAGCCGGCCCCACCGCTGCGTTGACCTGGCCA
>JACWAJ010000039.1 GCA_014874355.1 bacterium
CCCTCACCACGCCCTCGAACTCCTCACCCCGATGGAGTTCCTTGAAACTAACCCTCCAGAGTTCTTGACACAGGAGATAGCGGCATGCCAGGTGTAGCGCATCATCTGAACCCATTCATGGTGTAGCAATATAGCGACGCAGTGCTACACTACGGGTGTGTACGAATACGTCCCCTCTCGCGACCTTCGCAACGACACCGCCGGAGTTATCCGCCGGGTTCAGTCCGGCAAGAGCGTAGTGATTACCGTGAACGGGCAACCTGCGGCACAACTCCTGCCGGTAAAGTCCGGGCGGCGGGGTTGGCTGTCGCGCCAGGATCTGATTACCCGGATTCTGCCATTCCAGGCCGATGCGGGTCTGCGACACGATCTGGATAAATTTGCCGGCGAAATTACGGACGACCTGGGACGGCCGTCTTGAATGAACCGATCCGTCGTGGTCTGCTCGACACGTCGGTCTTCATCGCCAGCGAGTCGGGTCGTCCGCTTGACGGGGCACGTTTGCCGGACGAGGTTGCCATTTCTGTCATCACGCCGGCCGAGTTACAGGTTGGTGTGTTGGTTGCCAAGGACACCGAGACAAGAGCGCGCCGGCTGGTCACTCTGGAATCGACCTCGGACATCGAGGTACTGCCTGTTGACGATCAAGTTGCCGCTGTGTGGGCTCGATTGAGGGTGGAACTGGTAGAAGCGGGCAGGCGCGTGAACGTCAACGATCTGTGGATTGCGGCGACGGCGATGGCCAACGGACTGCCGATCGTTACCCAGGACGCCGATTACGATGCCATAGGTGAGATTGGCGGCGCGACGGTTATCGTGGTGTAAAGACCTATCGCGACGGAGAGGGTCTGAAGCCGCGCTTTCTGGGGCAGGTGTGGGGGAAAGGCGCCTTCGCAGATCCGTGGGCTCCAGTTAACCTGCCCGACATCCCGGTTGTTGCCCTGTACGAAAAGCCGTTCCTCCGCCATCGCCGTCCGATTGGCCAGGTGGAGACGACACCCGGCGAGTAATTCGAAGGCGCTACTCGCCGCGGTATTCGCGTTCGCCGGTGGTGGGATCGGACCACACCCGCTGGCGATGTTTGCTTACGGGATCGACGAACATCTCTGTAGTCGGTCGCATGTTGGGATTGCTTCCCTGGGGCGGACGTCCGGAGTGGTAGCGGTCCCAGCCTATGACTGCCACCACGATGCCCACGATGCCGAGTATCGCAATGGCGAGGACGTTCAGACCGATGAGCACTCCGACGTCCATTGACGATTACTGCTGGGTGGCGGTAACAGGTTCAACAACCACCGCGGTGCCGTAGGCGACGATCTCGGACATGGTCTGGCCGATCTCCGACGAGTCGAAACGCATCATGACCACGGCGTTGGCGCCGGCTGCGGTGGCCGACTGCGCCATGTGGTCCAGCGCTTCGCGCCTGGCGTCCTCGAGCAGCTTCACGTAGGAGCCCACGCGACCGCCGACCATGCTGCGAAAGCCGGCTGCGATATTGCCGCCAAGCCCGCGGCTACGTACGGTAAGCCCAAAGATCTGTCCCATCACTTGGGTTACTCGATAACCCGGGATGTTCTCGGTGGTGGTTACGATCATGAATTCTCCTTGGCTGTTGTTGTGGTTGCCCGGTAGTGTACCCGTCTAGCCGGGGGCGAATGTTGTGACGCAGGTTCGGGCCACACACCATACGCCGGCCTGACGGTAGCCTGGGGGCGTTGTGATCGGCGGCGGGTCGCCGACCCCGGCCACGACCAGCACCGGGCGGCGGGTGGCAAGAGTTGTCGCGGGTAGGCTTGGCTGCACGGCATCCGGGGGATAGACGGCGGTGCCCCAGAACCAGGGTAGGTCGGTGGCGATGACGTGTGTCGCTTGGCGCAGCCGCTCGTCGCCGTAGTAACGGAGCAGCAGGTATTCCGACGGTGCCGCGACCACGCTGCCACCGTTGAGGTGGGCGTCGAGATACGCGACCGTGGCGGGTGTGTTGGGCTGAGTCACCGCTGCCGAGAGGGCGAGTGTCGCCAGCAAGCCCGCGGCGGCTGTGGCATAGCGGGAAACGTCATGTCGCACGAGTGTGGCGCCGACACCGATGAGCACGATCAGCGGACCCCATGTGACGGATGCGTAGCGCGCCTCGAGGAGTGGGTGCCAGACGCTGATCGCCGCCAGCAGCAGAGTGCCGGTGCTTCCGGCGATCGCCAGGAACAACGCCGAGTAGCGCTGTTCCAAGGTCAGCCTGTGACGGTGCACAGCGAGCACTACGAGTAACAGGGCACCCGCCACGACGGCACCGCCCTGAAAAACTTGCAGAAGGATCTTGAAGGGGGTTTCCGGCTCGATGGGTGGCCCGGAGAAAAACTGGACTAGGGTGCCGGAGATGGTCTTGCCTCCGACCGGTTCCACCCAGAAAGGTGTCCCCGCATGCGAGAACTGCGCTTTTGCACGGATCAACCACGGCACCAGCAGCAAACCAGCAACGATGTTGCCAAGAGCGATACGAACCGTTACGCGCAGGGGTGGGCGATAGGCCAGGGCCGTGGCGATGAAGATGGCGATCATCGCGAAGGCGAAGAAGTAGTCGGTCAGCAAGCCGGCGGTCATGAGAAGTGTGAAAACCAGCCAGCGGCGCAGGCCAGGCGATTCGAGGAAACGCCACACGGCCAAGACCGATGCCATGGTCAGCATGGAGGCCAGCGCATACATCCGTGCATCGCGTGAACTGACCACGAGAGATGGCAGGATGGCGCATGCGATGGCGGCAAAGATGCCGGCGCGGTTGCCGGCTACGCGACGTCCCAGCAGCGCGCCGAGAGGCACCATCATGGTTCCTGCCATAAGTGACACCAACCGCAAGGCCGCTGGTTGAGCCGAAAGGAACGTGGCCACATAGTGGTTGAGGATGTATGCCAGTGGCGGAGCCGAGTCCCGACTCACGATGTCGAGCATCGATTGCAGGGTGTGCTGCACGGCGAGTGCGGTGAAGGCTTCGTCACGCCATAACGGCTGACGTGCAATGCATACAGCACGCAATAGCGCGCCGGCCAGTGTGATGAGGGCAACCTGCCCGCCGAACCCTATGCGTCGAACCATTGGGCGCAGCGTCACGGGGTGGCCATGAAGACACGGGCCTTGCCGTTGGGGTCGAAGGCTACGGGGCGGGCACTGGCGGCCAGCCGCATGCCGAGTGCGTGGTCGCGCACGCTGTTTTTGATCAGATCGCGTGATGTAGCGACGATTGAGGAGTAGTTACCGATGTTTGTGATGGTTTGCGGCGGCGACACGATGTCGGGCAGGTTGCCGTCGTCGAGAAATCGAATATCGAACGACGCGTAATCGTCGATGATGACGACGGTCCGAGGGCCGCTGCCGGCCGCGTTTGCCAGAGCCACGAGGTCGAACGTGAATGCGTCGTAGCGTGCGGCTACAGGCCGTGAAAAGTAGGCCGCGGCAGAGCCTGCGCCAAGGGCCACGAGCCCGACGGCAAGTCCCACCGTCAGTGTGCGGGCAGCGAGCGTTCCCCCCCAGAACCGGGCTCGGTTGACCACATCGGCACACCCCAAACCGATGCAGGCGGCAACGTAGGGCGCCAGACCCAAATTACGCAGGAAATGTGGCGCCGCACCTTCGACTGCAATGAGGGGAGGAATGAAAAATACCGGCAGGGCTAGGAGGATGAACATGTGTCCGGCGTCCTGCCGATGCCGCCAAGCGCGCCAGACGCCAAGTGCCGCCAGGGCCGACAGCGGCCAGCCGAGTACTGGCAGCATGTCGACGTCGTGCCTCTGGTTGGCGTCACCGACCCAGAAGAACTGTCCGAGTGTCCGCAACGTGTGGTCGAAAAGGTTCACATTGCCGCGAGACGGATTGAGTACCGATACGTCGGCGCCGCGACCGAAATAGCCGCCTGGGTCCAAGATCGCAGTGATCAGCATTGGCGTCGCGACCACTGCAAAGGCGATGGTCGCCGTCCATGTGTGAGCACGCATGGCGGCAAAGCGTTCGGGCTGGCGGCGCCGCACCTGCCATAACCACAGGATGACGAGCATGGGGAGCAGCTTTAGGGGCTGGTACGTCCAGAGCCCAAGCGCGACGTAGATGCCGGCTAAAAGCGCGCCAAGCCGCGATGGCTTGTCATACCAGCGCAGGAGTGCGGCCAGAGCCAGCGTGCCGATGAGAACGCACAGGATGTTGCGCATTCCGTCGCGTGACACGCAGATGAGCCACAGCGAGCCTGCAGCCCAGAGTGTCGCGCCGAGCGCCGCGCCGCGTCCGAAACGGCGCATTGCCACGAAAGTGGTCAGGACTCCGGCCACCCCGATTCCGGCTGAGGTTTGGCGGAGCACGGTGGCCGAGGCGCCGAAGAAACGGAAAGCAGCCGCGACGATGTAGGCGAAGAGAGCCTCACGGCCGCCATCTTCATGGAAGAAGACAGGAGGCAGTCCGTGAGGCTGGAGCAGGAGCAGCGCCGAGAGTCCCTCGGCGGCTTCGTCGGGATAGAGGCCACCAGGGTTGTGCCCAATGTCGACGAAGCGCACGAATGCGGCACCGACACCGATAGCAACCACGGCCAGAGCGGTGACCAGCATCGCGCGATGTTCAGACCGACCATCGATCTGTGCGGGCGCGTCACGTTCTGGAGGCGCTGATCTCACAGGGAGTGAACCCTATCAGCGCCGCTGGGACTATCGCGTTGCGGGCACCTCATCCTTGTGGTGGAGGAGTGCGAGTGTCGCCGCGATACGAAACTCGAGCATTCTCAGAGTGTCGTCGAGGTGTTCCTTCACCAGCGGCTCGATCTCGATGGGATGGTTGTCGATCTCTCGCAACAATGCGGAAAGCCGCATGGCCTTCTGGTCGATGGTGGAGACGATCGCACGTGGGTCGCTTACGTTGCTTGGCTCCATCCAGGCACCTCCATGAACCCCGACATGGCTGAGCAATAGCACGTGGGCCCGTGGGGACTCACCTGTCAACTGTAAGCCATCGTGTCCACAACCTGTGCAGTTACACTGCAAACTGATCTAGGCGTGGGCGTGGATGGCGGAACTGGTAGACGCGCGGGACTTAGGATCCCGTGGGGCAACCCGTCCGAGTTCGAGTCTCGGTCCGCGCACTCTCGCTCAGCGTTAGGGCTCTCACCAGAATAACCTGTGCAGATACGCCGTCGAGACCGCCGAGACCAAGGAAGTGACCGAGCATCGCAGCGATGGTACCTTCAGGTACCTGAGCGAGAAGCACAGTGTTGCTGACGCCGACATCGGCGAGGATCGGTGGATGGAGGTGTGCAGGTTATTCTGGTGAGAGTCCTGAAAGATACTGCCCATCCGCTGGGCCTCGTCGTAGGCCCTGTTGTCAAGGATCGCCGTGACTGCTGCCACCACCGTCTCTGATCTCGCCGTCAACGTCCTGCGCAAGCCCGGCTCGCAAGTGTGTCTGGGGATCGAGGCGCCCGAAAGCGAGTTCGATATCGCTGTCGCGGCCGCTCTGCGTCGCTTTGCTGCGAGGGTGCGGATTCCCGGCTTCAGACCGGGCAAGGCACCGAGTGCGATTGTCGAACGCCATATCGGTTGGGAAGCGGTTCGCCAGGAGGCGGTCGAGGCGCTGATTCCGGCGCTCTACCTTCGCGCGGTGTCGCAGGAGGGGATCGAACCTGTCGGCGAGCCCAGTATCGACTTCGATCCGGCGACTGTCGATCGGGGAAAGCCGGTCATCTTCAGCGCCACCGTCACGACCAGGCCCGAGGTTGGCCTCGGGGATTATCGGGGTCTGCGGGTTGACGCCCCGCACACTGAGGTGACCGACGCCGATGTGGATGTGGCGATAGAGCAGGTGCGCAAGCGCTATGCCACGAGCGTCACAGTCGATCGCGAGGCCCGGATGGGTGATGTCGTGACGTGTCTGCTGGAGATGCGCCATGGTGACGAGCTACTCACCAGTGCGGGCGAGGAGCGTGATCTAGAACTCGATCAGGAGCAGCTTCTGTCCGGCCTGGCCGACCAAGTCGTGGGGATGACAGCGGGACAGGATCGAACCTTCGAATTGACGCTGCCCGAGGACTACCCTCGCGAAGAGCTTCGCGGCAAGCAGGTCAGCGTGACCTGTGCCGTCAAGTCGGTCAAGGAACAACAGCTTCCAGCCCTTGACGACCACCTGGCCCAACTTGCCGAGCAAGGGACCACGCTTCACGAGATGCGCGAATCCTACCGTGGCCTGCTTGTTGATCAGGCGGGTCAGCGCGACCGGGACCAACTCGAAAACGAGGTGTTGACGAAGTTCCGTGACGGCATCGACGTGGATATCCCTGAGGCGATGGTCAATGCCGAGGTAGATCGGCAGATCCGCGATCTGGAGCAGCGGTTCAAGTCGCTCGGTCTTTCCTGGGAACAATACCTGAGCATGTCGGGTGAAACCAACGAGCAGATTCGCGGTGAACGTCGTGAATCTGCGGTGCAACGCGTCAAACTCGAACTGGGTCTGGATGCGCTCATCAAGGAGGAGTCGCTCGAGGTCGACGAGTCCGCAGTCGCGCAGGAGGCCAAGCGCATTGCCGCCGGACAGCGTCTCTCCGAGTCCCAGCGTGCTCGCCTCGAAGTGCTGGCACGTAAAGACCTGGCGCGTCAGGCGGCGGCCAGTCGCCTGCTGGAGATTGCCCGTGGTGAGGAATAAAGTCGGTGGGCCTTATAATGGCGCGACCATGACGCCTCAAAATCTCATCCCGATGGTCGTAGAGACCAGCAACCGCGGCGAACGCTCCTACGACATCTACTCACGGTTGCTCAAGGACCGGATCATCTTCCTGGGCACACCCATCGACGATCAGGTGGCCAATGTCATCATGGCCCAGCTGCTGTTTCTGGCGGGTGAGGATCCCGAGAAGGACATCATGCTTTACATCAACAGCCCGGGCGGGTCGGTCTACTCGGGTCTGGCGGTGTACGACACCATGCAATACGTCGAGCCCAAGGTCGGAACGATCTGCATGGGCATGGCGGCTTCGATGGCTGCGATCCTGCTCGCCGGGGGAGCTGATGGGATGCGCTTCAGCCTTCCCAATACGCGGATCATGATCCACCAGCCTTCGGGGGGCTTCAGTGGCCAGGCTACGGACATCCAGATCCAGGCGCAGGAGATTCTCCGTATCCGTGCCCGCATTGACGAGATCCTGGCCCACCATACGGGCAAGCCGATCGAGCAGGTCAATCGCGACTCGGAGCGCGACAACTTTATGAGCTCGGAAGAGGCCAAGGACTATGGGCTCATCGATCAGATCATCGAAGCCAGGCCCAAGAGCTTGCGCAGTTCTGATGACGCCAGGGGCGATGGCGGGGGCTCTGTACAGCGACACGACAAGTCGTCGGATGCCGAGGCCGGTGGTGGTGCCGCAACGCGCTGACCGTGGTACAACGGTAGGGACAGGCGGCGTGTCAGTGAGCCGAGAGCTTGGGTTAGAGGTTGTGCCATGACGGAACGTGACGAGAGGCGTCGACATACTCGTTGCTCGTTCTGCGGTAAGGGTCAGGAACAGGTTCGCAAGCTCGTAGCCGGCCCTGGCGTTTACATCTGCGACCAATGCATCGATCTCTGCCAGGAGGTGCTCGAAGAGGACACCCGCACCATCTCGCAGAAGAAGACCAAGGGAGGGGTGATCCCGACTCCCCAGGTCATCGCGGCATCGCTGGACCAGTACGTGATTGGCCAGGAACATGCCAAGAAAGTCCTCGCCGTCGCCGTCTACAACCACTACCGGCGAGTTGCTCACAGCAAGGAAACCAACGCCGACGTCGAACTGCAGAAGTCCAACGTCCTGCTCGTCGGCCCTACGGGATGCGGCAAGACGCTTCTGGCACAGACCCTGGCCAAGATCCTCGACGTTCCCTTCAGCATCGCCGATGCCACGTCGCTGACGGAGGCGGGCTACGTGGGCGAGGATGTCGAGAACATCCTGCTCCGGCTGATACAGGCCGCCGATTTCGATATTGCTCGCGCTGAACGGGGCATCATCTACATCGACGAGATCGACAAGATCGCGCGCAAGTCGGACAACCCGTCGATCACTCGTGATGTCAGCGGAGAGGGCGTTCAGCAGGCTCTGTTGAAGATCCTCGAGGGGACGGTTGCCAACGTGCCGCCGCAGGGTGGGCGCAAGCATCCCCACCAGGACTTCATTCAGATCAACACCACCAACATCCTCTTCATCTGCGGTGGCGCTTTCGACGGCCTGGAGAAGATCATCGAGCAGCGGGTCGGGCACCGCACGATTGGTTTCAACAGCGATCCGCATGGGCGACGCACCAAGGAGTCGACCCGGCTACTGCGTGAACTCAGAACCAAGGATCTGCTCAAGTTCGGGCTCATCCCCGAGTTCATCGGCCGGATGCCCATCACCGTGGCGCTCGACTACCTCGATGAGGCTGACATCATCCGGATTCTCACGGAGCCCAAAAACGCCTTCGTCAAGCAGTACCAAAAGTTCTTCGGTCTGGACGGGGTCGAGTTGGTATTCACCGAGGGCGCCTTGCAGGCGATTGCGCACCGGGCGCTGGCTCGGGGCACGGGTGCCCGTGGCCTCAAGTCGATAATCGAAGACGTGTTGCTCAACAGCATGTTCGAGGTGCCGTCGCGACCCGACATCAAGCGCTGCCTGATCACTGAACAGTCGATCTACGAAGGCGTTGAACCGCTGCTTCTCACCGAAGAACCCGAGCGTCGTGTCGACGTTGGCGGAGAGGAGAGCAAGGGCCAAACCGCCTAGCGCCTGTCGATAGGCCGAGTACGCCTGCTTTCTCTTACGTATACTCGGCGTCACCCATGGACAAGGCATTCGATCCCCGCACCGTAGAACCGCGATGGCTACAGCGTTGGTCGGAACTTGGCGTGGGGAAAGCCGATGCCGACAGCTCGAAGCCTGGCTTCACCATCGCGCTGCCGCCGCCCAACATCACCGGCCGGCTCCATCTCGGGCATGCGGCGGGGTCGTCGGTCCAGGACGCGCTGGCTCGGTACCACCGCATGCGAGGCGATGAGGTGGAATGGTGCCCTGGTACCGACCATGCCGCGATTGCCACCAATGCCGTCATCGAGCGTCAGCTTGCCGCCGAGGGCACGACCAAGGAGGCGTTGGGGCGCGCCGCCTTCCACCAGCGGGTCGACGCCTGGTATGCCGAATACGGCGGGCACATCCTGAGGCAGATGCGCAATCTCGGCTTCAGCTGTGATTGGAGCCGTTCCCGGTTCACCCTCGACGACGGCTACGTTCGTGCCATTCGCACTGCATTCAAGGCGTTCTTCGACAAGGGCCTGATTTACCGAGGTCCTCGGATAGTCAACTGGTGCCCGCGCTGTCAGAGTGCCATCAGCGACGAGGAGGTCGATTGGCAAGGGCACACCGACACCCTGACGCACATCGCCTACCCGCTGGAGCACGGCGGCGAGATCGTCATCGCCACGGTGCGCCCGGAAACCATGCTCGGCGACACCGCGGTCGCAGTGGCGCCGGGAGACGCACGCTACGCTCACCTCGTGGGACGGACCGTGGTGCTGCCCCTCTCCGGTCGGCGCGTGCCGATCGTCGAGGACTCCGCGGTGAAGCTGGACTTCGGCACCGGCGCCCTCAAGGTGACGCCGGGCCACGATCCCGTCGACTACGAGATCGGCCGTCGGCATGACCTCCCGGTGCTGAACACCATCGCGGCAGACGGCACCATGGACGTTCCCGAGCTGCCGCAGTTTCACGGCATGCCGGCGGAAACGGCGCGATGCGATGTGACCGAAGCGCTGCGTGCTCTTGGGACGATCGTCAAAGAAGAGCCGTATGAACACGAGGTGGGCCACTGCGATCGCTGCGGTCACACCCTCGAGCCACTGATCTCCACCCAATGGTGGGCATCCATGAAGTCGCTGGCCGAGCCAGGCATCCGCGCTGTCGAAGATGGGCGGGTTCGCTTCCATCCGCAGCGCTACACCGACACCTACCTGGCTTGGATGCGCAACATTCGCGACTGGTGCATCAGCCGCCAGATCTGGCTGGGACACGCGATTCCCGTCTCTACCTGTGCCAATCACCACACGTTCGCGTGGATCGAGGAGCCTACGGCCTGCCCTGAGTGCGACAGTTCCGATCTCACGGCTGATCCCGATGTGCTGGACACATGGTTCAGTTCTGCGTTGTGGCCCTTCGCGATCTTCGGTTGGCCGGACGCGACCATCGACCTCGAGCGCTTCTATCCGACCAACGTGTTGGTGACGGATCGCGGGATCATCAACCTCTGGGTGGCCCGCATGATCATGACCGGCCTCGAATTCGTTCACGAAGTTCCGTTCACCGACGTCCTGATCACCAGCACCATCCAGGCCAAGGACGGTTCGCGTATGAGCAAGTCCAAGGGCAACGTGATCGATCCGGAGGAGATGATCGGTCGCTACGGCGCCGACGCGGTACGCGCCTGGGCTGTGGCCGTCGGAACCTCGGGGCAGGATGTGCGCTTCGACGAGGATCGCATCGCCTCGTATCAGCGCTTTGCCAACAAGATCTGGAACTGCACACGTTTCCTTGTCGGCCGGCTGGGTGACGGTAACGGGCGGATCGTGGCGCCAGATGAGGTTGCCGCGAGCACGTTGCTTCCCGAGGACCGCTGGATGCTGGCCCGTACCGCGCAAGCCGTTGACGCCGTTGACGCGGCGCTACAGAGCTATCGGTTCCACGATGCCATGGACCAGCTCTATGACACCCTGTGGCATGGCTATTGCGACTGGTATGTCGAGATGGTCAAGCCGCGGTTGAGTGATGACGCGTCGCCCGAATCCAAGCGTGCGGCGGCGTGGACGTTGACGACATGTCTTGACGTCCTGCTGCGAGTGATGCACCCGTTCATGCCCTTTATCACCGAGGAGTGCGCGCAGCGTATCGGTGGGGCCGCACCCACCCTGCAGCAGCGTGAGTGGCCCCAAATCCCCTACTCATGGAGGGGGGCTGGTACATCCGGTGTCGACTCGGTTCTCGATCTGGTTCAGGCCATTCGCGCGGCGCGGCAGGGAAGTGGCGTTCGCGCCTCCTGGAAACAGCGCGACACGGTGGTACTGAGCGGTCCGGTCGAGGGCCTCGATCACAACGACATCGTCCGTATTCTCGAAGCCTTGGATCTGGTTACTGTCGTTGATGACCACAACGCGGATGCTGAACCCATCCATGTGGTGGCGACCAAGATTGGAGTGGAACTGGTGCTGGCCGCTGCCGTGGCCCGAAATGACGACGGACGCTTGGCAAGACAGATGGAGGAAACAGAACGCCGGATCGTCCATCTGACGGGGCAACTCGACAACCCCCGGTTCGTCGAGCGAGCCCGTCCCGAAGTAGTCGAAGCGACTCGTCGGAGCCTGCAGGAGGCTGTGGAACAGGCTGATGCGTTGCGACGACTCGTCGAGCCGTCGCGGTGACGGCTCTCGGCGAGACTGTTTCAGTCGCGGGCGTTATTGTCGCCGCAGGGATCATCTTCGTCGCCCTCTTTTGGGTGGCGCTGGCGTTCCACGTGGTGCGCGATGCGCGACGCCGTTCCACATCGAAGAGCTTCCAACTGCTCGCCACCCTGCTCGGGTTCGTGCCCCCATTCTTCGGTGCGGTCATCTACCTGATGGTCCGCCCGCCGCAGACGCTCGATGAAGAGCGTGCGCTGGCTCTCGAGGAGCGGGCGTTCCTCGACCCAGCCGGCGATGAACCGCCGCGGCCTTGTCCGAATTGCGGCCGGGACATCGACACGGACTTTATCGTATGTCCCTATTGCTGTACCCAGTTTGCGCGTCGCTGTGGCAGTTGCTCACGCAATCTGCGCCTCGGCTGGTCGGTTTGCCCGTACTGTGCCGAGGAAATTGGTGTTCACGCGCTGAGCCGGTCGACGCGCGCCGCTGGTCGCTGACGCGGTGGCGGTCGTAATTGCAGTCGCCATCCTCGGTCTTGCCGCTGCAGCGGTGATGCTGCTGCCGGTTTCGCGTGTTCGCCTGGCTGCGGCCTTGGCGGGGGGCGCAGCCGTCGCCGCGCCCCTGTTTCTACTTGTCGCCGCCAGTCGATCGGGCATCGGTCCCTACTTGGAAAGCGATCTTGGCGGATTGCTGCCGGGGGTCCAACTTATCGTTCGAGTTGCGCTGTGGAGCCTTGCAGTGGTTGGCATGGGTAGTGTGGCGCTCCTGCTCAGTCTTGCCGAGTGCGAGCGCCGTCCCGAGCAGTGCGCCGCCAATCTACTTGCGTTCATCGGTTGTGTGGTGGTCGCCTGCGGGGGGAACGCAGTTCTCATGGCTGCCGGAGTCGGGATCGTCGTAGTTTCGACGTTGCTCGCCGCCAACTGTGCCTTGACGCGTTTGGGACGGGCGTCGCTGGCGGTCTTTGCGTTGGGGGTCGTCAGCACGGCACTGCTGGTGCTCTCAGCGGTTGAGCTCCAGTGGTTCGATGGAACCAGCGACTTCGTAGCGCTCCCCGTGGGGGCGTTGACATGGTGGGTGGTGCTTCCCTGTGCCTGTGCGGCCGCCTTCTGCCTGACCTCTGTCGTGGTAACGCCACGGAGTGTGCGCACTCGCGCGGGACTTGCGTCCGCCACCGTCGGGGTCATTCCCGCAGGGGTGGCTGTGCTGGTGCACCTTCAGGAAGCCGCAGCCGGTCAACTCGAATCTGCGGGAATGGCAGTACTCGGCATCACCGGCTGTGTTATTGGGATCGTGGCTGCGGTTGCGGCGCTGCGTGTGGCTGCGCGGCCAATGCGGGCACTGTGTTGGTTGAGTGCTGCTGCTGCCGGTCCGGTCATCGTGCTCGCCGGCGCGAGTGGAGACGCAAGGCGTCTTGGCTTCGGCGCTGCAGTCGTCGGCCTTGCACTCTATTCACTGGTTGCGGCTGCGGGGTTGCCTGCCAACGCCCGCCGTAGTGGTTTTCTTGTGGCCGGGCCCGTACTCGGTCTTGCGCTGGGATTCGGTCTCGATGCGGCGTTCGTCGGCGTCGGTGCCGAATGGACAGGCGGCGGTCCCGAGGGGCTCTGGCTTGCGATCGGACTGGCTGTGATCGCGTCACTAAACTTTGCGGCCGCGGTGCTGGTGGCGTGGCACAGTCTGGCGCGTTCGTCTGGAAGCGAGGGGGCAAGCAGTCTTGCCAACCTTGCGGTACTCGGCGCGGTCGGCTTTACGGCTGTCGCTCCCGGTGTTGTTATGGCTGGGATAGGGGTGGTCATGGGCTCTTCAGGTCAAGCCGTCGACGCTTTCTCTGCCGGCGTAGGCGTGAGGTCCTGGCCGGGTGGCTATTTCGTTGCAGGTGTGGCACTGATGGGAGCTGCTGGATGGGCGCTTGTAACCCTGCTTGATGTCCGTCTGGGTGCGGTGGGTGGAGAGGTGGTAAACGACGATCCGGTTGTGGTCTCGCGTCGCCTGTTGTCGGCCCGGCGCTGGAGCCGACCGTTCTTTGCGCGCGTGCGGCGCGTGCTCGCGACGACCGACGCCTGGTTGCTCGACCAGCCACGGTTTGGCGTTGTGGTGTTGGCTGCCGGCATTGCCCTGTTGGTGATTCGATGAACGGTGCCGCCAACCTGCCTTTACTGGGCAGCGTGGCTTGTCTGGGTGGCATTGTGGTTGCCATGGTCGACGGACGGCATGCCGTGCCGGTAGCCCTTCTGGTTGCGGCGGCAAGTCTGGCTCCGACCGCCGCTGTGGTGACGGGGCCCTTGGCCGGAATGCTCGTGATCGGCGTTGCGGTCACTGCCGTGGTTGCCGGCGGCATCGTCGGGCTTGCCTCTCGTCACCTGCATCCGGCCAATCGGAGCGAGCCGGCCGTGCCACGTATTGATACATCCGAGTCTCTGTTCGGACCTCGTTCAATGCGTGCGGCAGGTGCCGCGCTCATGCTGCCCACCGCATCGTGGGTGAGTTTCAATATTCCCGTCGGACTCCAAACCACAGTGTCAGGTCTGCTGTTTCCCGCCGCCTATGTTGGTCTTTGCGCTCTCTTGCGGATCTTCATGATTCGCAGACTCGAAGACTTTGGCATCGGCTTTGGGGTAACCGGGATCGCAGGCGCAACGACCTGGCTGCTGCGGTCGGGATCCGGCGGGGTCGTGGAGGCGTTGCTTCCCGCGGCGCTGGCCGTCCTGGCCGCGCTTGGCGTCGGTTGGTTTGGCGGCCGCAACCGGAGTTGGGGTGTGAACTCGTGAACGCGCTGGGTGTTGCGGGACTCTGGTTGGGGACGGGCCTTTTGGCCGCAGCACTGCTGCCACGGCTTAGACTGCGCCGCTTGGCACCGATCGTCTTCGTGGTGGCCGCAGCCGGTGCGGTCGCGGTCCACCCGGGTGATTGGCTCGGTCCGTTTGCGGGAAGCCCCGGATCTGTACTCAGTCTCGGCCGTGCCTCGGCGGGCCTGATCTGTGCGGTGGCACTTTCAATGGCCTTGATCTGGGCGACGGCACCGCCAGCCGAGGCCGGCAAAATCGTGGCGGCGGCTGTCACCGGAGCGGCCGTGGTCATCTTCAGTTCTGCCACCGAACCGCTTGTGTGGGCGGTCGCAGTGGTCGTGGCGGTGATGGCAGTCAGCTTGTGCTGGTTGATGGCGCAACCGGGACGTGCCACTCTGGCTGCGGCGCGGATTGCGGGGGTAGGGGCTGTTGTCTGCCTGAGTGTGACGCCCTTCTGGCCGATTACGGACAAGAACCCAAACGCCGTGGCCAACCTGTTGTTCGGTTGGTTGCTCGCTGGAGCCCTGTGCGCCTTGCTGGCGCTCGTTCCGCTGGGGGGCTGGGCGCTCGCCTCGCTCCGTGCTCTGCGGTCCGTGGAGGCGTCCCTGTGGCTTGTACTCGTTGCTCCGGCGCTGCTGCTGGCAGGGACAACCCTCCACAGCGGAATGCCCGACCAGAGCAACACGATCATCGACTCCGTTCTCGTTGTCGCTGGGCTCGCCAGTGCCTTATGGTCCGCACTCTGGGCCTGTCTTGGCCGGAGCGAGGAGCGCTATGTGCGCGTTGCGCTGGCCGACATAGGCCTTGCGGCAGCTGGGATCGGTACCGCCACGAGTGCAGGTAAGAGCGGGCTTCTGCTCTTGATCCTTGCTCAGGTCGTGGTGGCCCCGCTGTTGTTGAACGGGTCCCAGTCGCGCTCGAGATGGTCGTGGGTATGCGGTTGGCTTGTGGTAAGCGGCCTGCCGCCGAGTCTTGGTTTTTGGGGTCGCCTGCTCATCCTCGAGGCTTGCGTGGACCGTGGTACGGGATGGCTACTGGTCTGTATGGCGACTGGTGTCCTGCTCAGTTATGCGGCCGTTCTGGCGCTGCGCGGGTCGATGTCGACGCATTCCAAGATGGCGGAGGAGCGGCTGGCTGCACTGCCACTGCGTTTGGTCACAGGTGGCTTGGCGGTCGTAGCCCTGGGGGCTGGGTTGTTTCCCCAAGGAGTGGCGCACCTCGTATTCGGTCAGCTCTGACCGATTTCGAGACCTGTCCCTGATGGGCATCACGCCACGGTGGTACGATGGGTGTGCAGCGCCTTGTTCCGGCACCGTGGCCGGTGGGGAGGTTGAAGCACAGAGGGTAGGAGAAGGGAATACTGCGCGAATGA
>JACWAJ010000040.1 GCA_014874355.1 bacterium
ACGCTACTGCGCTGGCGGCACCCCACACGAAGAACGCGAGCGCCAAGGAGTAGTAGGCATACGCGAATTGCCCCAATTTCGCGTGCGACCTCCGGGCCACCATGCTGTCAAACGTGTAGGCAAAGATGCCAAAGAAGATCCCGACAACAGAAAAACCGGCAGCGGCGAGCATCGCACACCTCAAATGTGGACTAGCATCGAAGTATATACTCCCAGAGCCTTTGTCAAATCCGGTGGAAATTCATCCTGACGATTGGTGGATCGTGAGTTACACAGCAGTAATTCATGGTTATAATGAGTTATCGCTGTGTTAGCTAACATAGCGGACATTCACATATTAGACGAATTTCAGCCATACTGCCCTCTATGACGCGCCAGATGGAGCTGGTGGACTCTCTCATGGCCGGGGGCCATGAGGAGTTCACCTTCGAGCAAGCCAGGCAAACCTTGGGGAGTTCCCCGACCGCCACTGCCGGTACCCTGCGGGGCCTCAGGAAACAGGGCCTCATAGACCGGGTGGCACGAGGTCACTACGCAATCAGGCCACTTGGATCGCTCGGGACCCGAACGTCGGCTGACGACCTCGGCCTGGCTGTCGGAGCGGCGTTCGAGGGGTGGGAGCACCGTATCGCTTACCGAACGGCTCTCGCCGAACTGAATCTGCTCAGTCACCCGGTCCGAACCCTGTTCGTGGCATGCACGCAGCAGGTGCGGATCACAGCGGTCAGCGGACTTCCGCTTCAGGTCGTTATCGAAAGCCCGGAGACGATCCACATGGATGCTGACGTCACCGGGCGCTCCTGGCGTTCGACACTGGACCGGGCGCTCTTCGAATCCGCCCTGCGCGTTGATCTCACGGGAGGAGTGGAACGCCTCACCGAAGCCCTGGCCAACAGCGCGCGGGAAGCCGATGCCGCCCGGATCGGCAATCTGGCCGGCGCTTTCGGGCCTCGAGGGGCGGCGGCCAGCCGCCGAATTGCCTCCTTGGCAAAGGCACTCGAACTCCCCATGGACCTGGAACCGGAGGTGGGACATCGGCAACCGCTTATCAGATTGGATCCTCGGGACGAGCGTGTGGAGTGGGTGGACGGCGAGTTCCGGGTGACCTGGAACAGAACCGTCGACGAGCTTCGTGCTGTGCTCGGCTACTGACGATGCTCACGCGCCACGTCATCACGCGCAGAGCAGCGGCAGACGGTGTCGCCGCCTCCCGTGGTGGAGCGTGACTACATCCTCGCTCACATCGTCGCCCAGCTCCACCGGGCGAAACTCGAAGATGGAGTGCAGCTCCTGATCAAGGGTGGCACGGCTCTCCGGTTCTTCTACATCGGCGACTACCGTTACTCGGCCGACCTCGACTTCACGCTCATCGGCGAGAGTACCGGCACTGCCATCGCCGCGATTCCACGAGTGCTCGACGCTGCCCGACAGCACGCTGGCTTCCCGTACCTCCAACTCTCCGATAGCGATCCGCCTGCTATCGCCTATATCGGGCCACTCGGCGCCGGCAAGGCGCGCCACATCAAGCTCGATATGACTGCAGACGAATACGTGGAAGAGGTGGCGCACCTCACCATTCGGGACGTCTGGGACGATCTCCCACACCCCGTTCCCGTTGACGCGTACTCGATTGAGGAGATCGGTGCGGAGAAACTGCGCTGCATCATCCAACGTGTCCAGTGCCGCGACCTCTACGACCTCTGCCGACTCATCGAGGATCTCCAACTCTCGATCGCCGAAATACGCCGACTTTTCGAACGGAAGGCGATGACCAAGGGACTGGACCCAGCCGCCTTCCGCGAGCGTTTCGAAGATCGAGTCGAGCGATACCGGAGCCTATGGGATGACGAGATGGGTGACCATCTCGCTCAGCCGCCACAATTCGATGACATGCTCCGCGTCGTCCGCCGACATCTACGGTCCGCGGGGATGCTCCGGCAGGAGTAATAGCACCAGGACTTCGTCTCATCTTCCGCCGATGACCGATGTCAGCCTGGACCGGCAAGGAGCGGCTCTCTTACCGCGGCCCACCCATTATGGCGACGCCGTGGAGGCCGAGTCGGCGAATTGATGCAACGACCTCTCGAGGCGTTCCCCCCGAGACGACGACTTCGTCGGTGTTGAGGTCGGTTCCGAGGTATTTCCCCTGGTAGCCCTACAGGTGCCAGTTCCGTGGCATGGCCCGATTCTGCCAGTCCCCGTGGCCACTCTCTGACGGTCCGTCAACTACGATGACCTCGTGGACGCGGCGGAACAGCATAGGTAGGCGATGAACACCGTCTTCAGCCTGCTCGTCGTAGGAGCTCTCATTGTCGTCCCGATCTCGGTCGCCCTGGTCCGGAACCGCCGATACACCGAGGCGACCCGCTTCGCCCACATGTCCGGCTGGGTGCCGGGTAACCCTGCTCTCGGTCAGTCGCATGGCTTCGTGGAGGTACCCGCCTCCCAATACGGGACCGCGGGTCCGCGCATAGTGCGCGAGGAGATCAGCCCCACGGGAAGCGGGCCTGGATCGTGGGAGGGGCACCTCCCACGGCGGGCGCACCGTCGCAAGTCGAGCTGGCGAGAGGTACGCTTGCGAGGGTGTGGCGGCAGGCTGGAATCCGACGAGGAAGGAAACCGTGAACGAGCGTTATGTCGTCGTCCTGGAGGACGCGGGTGCCAACTTCAGCGCATATCTCCCCGACGTGCCGGGGTGTGTCTCGACAACGGTCGTTTTTGAAAGATGAGGCCGAAACCTTTGAGATCCCAAATTGGCATCTCAAAAGTGGTCGAGGGGGGCGGCGGTATCTCCCGTACGTATTTACCGAACAAGGGGTAGCCATGCTTTCGTCCGTATTGAGGAGTGAGCGGGCGCAGTACGAGTGAACATTGAAATCATGCGGGCGTTCGTGCGGCTCCGGCAGCTCCTATCCTCGAATGCGGAGCTGAGTCAACGGCTGGACGACATGGAGAAGCGGTACGACGAGCATATCCGGCGGATCGTAGAGGCCATCAACAGGCTGATGGCGCCATCGTCAAGTTCTGGACGATCCATCGGATTCCGTCCATAGCGTCCCCCCAACGAAGCGCTCTTGAGGATTTCATTGGCGCGCCGCAACTCACGGTTCTCACGCTCAAGTTGCTTCAGTCGTTCACGCTCGTCCACTGCCGGCGGACGGCGCTGGTCACCACTGGCAATCGCTTGCCTTACCCAGTCCTTCAA
>JACWAJ010000041.1 GCA_014874355.1 bacterium
GCGGATCACACAATGGTCGCGAACAAACGGCCGGGGCTGGTCCAGATGCGCCACGTCCGCAAGGCAGCCGCTGCAGACCGCAGCTTCGGCGGTTGCACTACAGCCCGCACAGTGTCGCGGCGCCAAGGTTGCAGCTACACCGCTCCGCACCCGGTCAAACCAGTGTCCCGCAACCCCACCAATCACAGTACGGTAGTTTTGCGACAACCCCCTTTGTCCGTCAAGACCTCAATCGGACGCGACCATGCTCAGTCGAGTTCCTTTGGCGACCCCGGCCCGGCGCAATACGCCCGGCTCGAGCTCAATCGCCGCTTTGGAGTGGCGCACGATGCGACTAATCCGCCAGGGTTTGATCTCCTCACAGGCGTGTAGCACCACACCGTCGCCATCCACAAAGGCAACGTCGATCGCAAATCGCATGAAGAACATGTGGATCGAATTGCAGGGCTTGATGACCAACCCGTGGTCGGTCAGCAGCCCACGGCGGAACATGAGGCCCAGAGCGCGCCGAGAGAGCGTATCGGCGACCTCGACGTGTTTGGCCAGCGCCTGGCCGGTGTCGGTTTCAAGGCTGTAAATGCGGGGGTCGTGAGCCATTTAGAACAAGAGTAATCGCCAGCTCCTGCCGAACGCGATAATGATTTCGTGGGAAGTCACAGCCATGGGCACGTCAACACCGGGGAAACCGCAACCCGGCTAACACGTGCGCTCATCATCCTCGCCGCAATTGCCATGCTGGAGGTTGTCGCCGGCCGCTGGACCCATTCACTGGCATTGCAGAGCGACGCCGGCCACCTGGGCACCGATGCCGCCACGCTGGGCCTGGTGCTCTACGCACTGGCGCGCAGCCGCCGGCCGGCAACGGCGCGGCACACCTACGGCTTTCACCGCAGCGGCATCGTTGTGGCCGGTGTGAACGGCCTGGCGCTGTTCGGTATCAGCGCCGCTATCGCCATCGGCGCAATCGGGCGGCTTTCGCACCCGGAACCCATCGACGGGGTCCCCGTCATCGCCGTTGCCACACTGGCGCTGGTCGTCAACATTGCGCTGCTCCTGATGTTGAGCGGCAGATCCCACGAACTCTCGGTGCATTCCGCAGTGCTCCACATCGCCGCCGACTCCCTGGCGTCTCTGAGTGTCATTGTCGCTGCCGTAGTAATCCTCACCACCGGGTGGACAGAGGCCGATGCCCTCGTGTCTCTAGGCATTGCCTTCCTTATCTCCATCGGCGCGGTGGGCTTACTGCTGGAGGCCACGGCCATCCTCAGCGAAGCCGCACCACGCGACCTCGATACCAACGCAATACGGCTCAGTATCGAGACAACCGCCGGCGTGGAAGACGTCCACGACCTTCACATCTGGTCTCTCAGCCGCGCGCATCGCGTCCTGTCGGCACACGTGACCGTGGGTGACCGGCCGCTTGGCGAGGTGACCATGCTGCTCCGCGAAATCGAGCTCAGGCTGTGTTCGGATTACGGCATCGAACACGCCACGCTGCAACCGGAATGCCCGTCATGCGCCAGCCACGCCACCCGCTACTGCGATCTCGACGAGCGCCACGCCAACCACTCACACTAGGCTCTCGTCACAGCCTGCGACGGCGCAACCGCAGGCAAACGAGGTCGAAAAAGGTTGCGAAGGAATCCCTGACCGGGCTGACCCGGGATTCATCCATGTGGCTCCAGCGCACCGGCACCTCGGCGATCTCGAAGCCGTGATTCCGTGCACGCACCAGCGCTTCAGCGTCAAACCCGAACCGCTGCGTGACGAGCGGTTCGAAGCAGACGCGGGCAGCTTCGGCGGTGAAGACTTTGAAGCCGCACTGGCTGTCGTGAATACCGGGCAAAACCAGCATCCGCAGCAGCCGGTTGTATGCCTTGCCCATAAAAACGCGACTGCGGGGCTGGCTGATTTCGATGTGCGTTCCGGCCAGCGCCCTAGAGGCTATGGCGACGCGGCAATTCCCGCGAAGGCAGGCCCGCAACTTGGGCAGTTCCTCGATGGGGGTGCTGAGGTCGGCATCGCTGAACGCTCGATGCGCACCCCTCGCCAGGAGCATACCGGTCCGAACCGCCGCCCCCTTGCCGCTATTGCGTGTGAGCATGTGCACTTGCAACTGCGGCCACGCTATGGCGGCATCTCGGGCGCACTCTACGGTGCCGTCGGTGGAGCCGTCGTCGATGACGATGACCTCGTACGCCTCGCCGGCAGCATCGAGATATTCCCGTATCCGGTGCAACGTGCCCGGCAACCGGCGAGCCTCGTTGTAGGCGGGAACGACAAGGGAGAGCGCGATTTTCTCGGAGGTCACCGCGCCTCTCGATGCTCCTTCCACCAGAACACGGGCAGCTTTGCCTGGCGACGGATCCGCCACGGTTGGAGAGCCAGGCGCCAGGCCCACTCGAGGTTGGTGCGTCGCACCAGAGCAGGCGCCCGACGGACCTGACCCGCAGCGTAATCCAGACTGCCACCGATACCGATGCCGCACGCGGCGCCAATCGTGCCGAGGTGTTCGGCCAGAAAGCGTTCCTGCCTCCCATGCCCGTAGGCGGCAGCGACCACTTCCGGTTGCGCATCCCAAAGGCGTTCCACGGTGCGCAGCGTGGGGTTGTCGGAACCGGCGAAGACGATCTCAATACCCGCATAGCGTTCGCGATATCGCTCAGCCGCAGCGGCGGCCACGCCCGGCGCAGCCCCGACGAGTGCGACGCGATGACCCAATGCCGCCGCCCGCGCGAAGTAGGCGTCGAGCAGGTCGACCCCGGGGACGCGAACGGCGTCGCGACACCCGCGACGGCGCAGTGCGTGAACCACGCCGATCCCGTCAGGGACCACCAGCGCAGCGGATTCCAGAATGGCCCGGAAGGTCTCGTCCCGCTGCGCCTGCATCACCATCTCGGGGTTGAGCGTGACCACGACACCGGGACGTGCCAGACGACCTTCGCGCCGCGCCTCAACCAGTGCAACTAGGCGATCGACAACCGTTTCGAGGTCGACTACGTCAACCGGACAGCCAAGAACGCGTTGTCGCTCAGGCACCACTACACTAGAAGGCTAGCGTTTGGTGTACTGCGGCGCCTTCCGTGCCCGCTTGAGACCGTACTTCTTGCGTTCCTTCATACGGGAATCGCGAGTCAGAAGTCCAGCCTTCTTGAGGGCAGCGCGGAACTCGGGATCGGCAACGATCAGCGCCCGGGCAATGCCGTGACAGACGGCACCGGCCTGACTGGAGATGCCCCCTCCGACGACCTTGATGCTGGCGGTGAACTTGCCTACGTTCTCGGTGAGCCGCAGGGGCTGGGTTACCACGTTCTCGAGATCGCGGCGCCCGAAATAATCGCTCGGTGGACGGCCATTGATAACCATCCCCCCGTCGCCGGGGAAAATTCGCACCCGGGCGACAGATGTTTTGCGCCGACCGGTGCCGTAGAAGTAGTGCTCGCTAATTGCTGGCAACGATGATCTCTCCGAGGGGTCCAAAGCTGATCGGCTGTGGCCGCTGCGCCTCGTGCTTATGCTCCGTACCCGCGTAAACGCGAAGCCGTTTGAGCATGTCAGCACCCAGCGTGTTGTGCTGCAGCATACCGCGAACGGCATGCATGATCGGGTAGGTGGGGTCGCGCTCGATCATCACGCCAAAGGTACGAACGTGACGGCCGCTCGGATAACCCGAGTAGCGGTCATATTCCTTCCCTTCGCGCTTGTTGCCGGTGACCACGATGTAACGTGAATTGATGACGATGACATGATCGCCGGTGTTGAGATGCGGCGTGAACTGTGGCCGGTGCTTGCCCCGCAGCACCCGGGCAATGTTGACGGCAAGACGACCAAGGGTCTGCCCCTTGGCATCGACGACGTACCAGTTCGAGGGAACCTCGCCGGCCTTGGGTTGGTAGGTCTTCTGGGTCATCATGCGTAGGTTACCGTCCACTGGTGAAGGCCGTGAGCCGGCGCCACCGCCACATGACGGTGGGAAGCCTGCGGGTGTTGCAGCATCAAGCTGATGCCGTCGGGAGTGAGGCGTCCCCGGCCGACCGCCACGAGGGCGCCGACAATGGTGCGCATCATCCCATACAGGAAAGCGTTGGCGGAAACGTCGATCACCAACGCGGCGGGTGGTTCCGGCCAGTAGCCGTCGTAGTTCTGAACCTGCCGAACACGGACGCCACTCACAGTTCGACGGGTTGTGCCCCCCTCTCGGGGAGATCTACCGAAGGCCGCGAAATCGTGATTCCCGCAGAGCCTGTCCGCCGCACAACGCATGGCATCGAGATCCAGCTCCCCCACGACCTGCCACGCATAGTGGCGTGTCAGTGGCATCCGCTGGCGTCGGGGCGCCACAACGTAACGATAGGTCCGTTCGACAGCGTCGTACCGCGCATGGAAGGAGTCGTCGACAACGGCCGCGCCGACGACGACGATGTCCTCTGGCAGCATGGCATTGATTGCAGCCGCCAAACTGGCTGGATCCCACTCGCGCGCAAGACGCACGCCGACCACCTGCCCGTGGGAGTGGGCTCCGGCATCGGTACGTCCGGCAGCGGTCATAGCTTCGACAGGGCTGCTCACGGCCGCAATCGCGGTCCGCAGAGCACCCTCGACAGTGGCACGCTCAGGCTGCCGCTGCCAACCGGAATAGCCGGTGCCATCATATTCGAGAGTGAGCCGGTAGGTAGGCATATCAGACCTCGACAGGGTCCACCATCTCGACCATGGCCATCGGCGCATTGTCGCCATGGCGCGGCGGCAGCAACACCACACGGGTGTAGCCACCGGGACGGTCCTTCAGCCGAGGAAGGTAGGTTTGGAAGAGTTTGACGATGGCCGCTCGATCGGTAACGTAACGCGCCACCTGACGGCGAGCTGCGAGATCGTCGGGCTTGGCGGCGGTGATGACGCGCTCCGCGAAGCGGCGCAACTCCTTGGCCTTGGCCTCGGTCGTTGTGATGCGGCCATGGCTCAGCAGGGATGTAATCTGATTGCGGGTCAGTGCCTGGCGCTGGTCGGCGGTGCGACCCAGCTTGCGGCCGGCCTTCTGCTTACGCATCTCTTTCCGCTCTCCTACCTGGACGACTGGAAGAGAGTTGCGAGTTCTTCAGCCGTTACGAACTCCCGCTCGACCAGTTTCTCCTTGATCTCGTCAAGCGACTTCTGGCCGAAGTTGCGCAGAGTCAGAAGCTCATCCTGACGCATGGCGACCAACTGGCCGATCTTGGTGACGTCATTGGCCTTCAAGCAATTCAGCGCACGAACCGAGAGTTCCAGTTCTTCGACGGGAACGTCAGCCAGGCGGCTGGGCAAGTCATTGCCGCGAGCCTTCTGGTGTTGCGGTGCAGCCAGATTGTCGCCGAAGCGAACGAAGAGATCCAGGTGCGACGTGAACAGGGCTGCCGCCTGGCTGATCGCCTCTACCGGCGTGATCGTCTGGTCGGTCCAAACTTCCACGTTCAGCTTGTCCCACTCAGTCTCCTGACCGACGCGAGTCTTCTCGACAGTGAAGTTGGCCTTTTGCACAGGGGTGAATATGGCGTCGATAGGCATTACGCCGATGGGCTGACCGTCGCGCTTGTTGCGATCAGCTGTGACGTAACCCTTGCCCCTCTCGACGATGAGGTCCATGCGGAATTGTGCCTTGTCGCTGTCAAGAGTGCAGATGTGCATCTCGGGATTGCGGATCTCGATATCCGCCGGACGCTCGATGTCGGCGGCGGTGACAACCCGGGCACCCCGAACGTCAAGACTGAGCCGCACCGGCTCGGCACTGAAGGAAACGACATTCAGACCCTTGATGTTGAGGAGGATCTCAGTGACATCCTCCTTCACATGTGGGACGGCACTGAACTCGTGCGCCACACCGTCGATGGAGACCGAAGTCACCGCAGCGCCGGGAAGTGACGAGAGCAAGACGCGCCGCAAGGAGTTACCAAGTGTGGTGCCAAATCCGGGTTCGAGAGGCTCGATTTCGAACCGGCCATAACCGGCGCGGCTCTCGACTTCGCGGACAGAGGGTGCTGTAATCATCTCGACCATGGTCGGAGGGGTGCCTCAGTTGGTGCCGCGCGTCCGCGGCGGGTGGGAGGACGTAACGGTGCGCGCCGTCGCGCGTATACCGTGAAAACTCTTCTAACGGCTGTAGTACTCAACTATGAGTTGTTCATCGATGACCTGTTCCATCTCTTGACGATCGGGAAACCGCACGACAGCGCCTTTCAGGTTAGCAGCATCGAGGGTCAGCCAGTCGGGGACCGCTCGGTTCTGAAGCAAATCCTGCGCCAGCTTGACGGGGAGGATCTTGCGGCTGCCCTCGCGAACTTCAACGACATCTCCCGCGCGCAACTGGGCCGACGAGATGTTGAGGGTGCGGCCGTTAACAGTGAAATGCCGGTGACTCACCAACTGCCGCGCTTCGCGGCGAGAAGCGGCAAAGCCAAGCCGGTAGACCACGTTGTCGAGACGGCGCTCCAGCAGCTGAAGCAACACTGTGCCCGTGACCCCCGGGGACCGTTCGGCATGCGCGAAATAGGTGCGGAACTGACGTTCCAGAACACCATACGTACGCCGCGCACGCTGCTTGGCACGCAATTGGATTCCGTAATCAGAGGTCTTACGACGGCGTGCCATACCATGCTGGCCGGGGATCAACCCGTTGCGCTTGTCTAACGTGCACTTGGTCATGCACTTCAAACCCTTGAGGTATAGCTTGACGCCCTCGCGGCGGCAGAGGCGACAGACGGGACCGGCTTGATTGGCCATTTGGCGTGACTTCCTGTTTAGACCCGGCGCCGTTTGGGCGGACGGCAACCGTTGTGGGGTATCGGTGTCACGTCGACGATCGACGTCACTTCAAAGCCTGAAGCCTGGAGACTGCGAATTGCAGCCTCACGCCCGGCGCCGGGACCTTTGACGAATATTTCGACGGTCTTGAGACCGTGCTCCATCGCGCGTCGCGCCGCGGCCTCGACCGTGACCTGAGCCGCAAAGGGCGTGCTCTTGCGCGACCCCTTGAACCCCTGTCCACCCGCCGATCCCCAGGCGATGACGGCACCATTCGTATCGGTCAGGCTGACGATGGTGTTGTTGAACGTCGCCAGGATGTGGGCGTGGCCGGCCGCAATATTCTTGCGTTCCCGACGCCTGGTTCGAACTACCTTTTTCTTCTTGCCCACAGCTCAGCTCACTTACTTCTTTCCGGCCTTCTTCTTGCCCGCAATCGTCCGCTTCGGACCACGACGCGTGCGCGCATTGGTACGAGTACGTTGACCGCGGACCGGCAGACCCCGCCGGTGGCGGAGCCCCCGGTAGGTGCCAATCTCCATTAGACGCTTGACATTGAGAGCGATCTGGCGACGCAGGTCGCCCTCGACACGCCCCTGCAATTGCTTGGCGATAATGTCGCGAAGCTTGCCGACCTGAGTGTCGGTGAGCTCACCTGTCCGGGTATTCGGATCCACCACTGCTAGCTGCAGTATCCGTTTGGACGTGGTCGGGCCGATACCGTAGATGTAGGTGAGCGAAATCTCGATGCGCTTCTCGCGCGGGATGTCGACGCCGGCTATACGTGCCACTTTTGCCTCTTACCCCTGACGCTGCTTGTGTTTCGGGTTCTCACAGATCACACGCACCGTGCCGTGCCGTTTGATGACCTTGCACCGCTCACACATCTTTTTTACGGAAGCCCGGACCTTCATTTGTTTGTCTTCTTGTCCTGTATATGCCCAGCGCGGGGGAATTTGCCCTCGACCAGAGCCGGTGGCACCGAGTTCGACCTAGAGACTAGCGCCGAACAGGGTGCCTCCCGCATGAAAACGGGCTTGCCTGCTCGATACGCTTTGAACCTTGTAGCCGGACAGCCCGAACCAGGCTGCGCTACAGCCACAAGCGGCGAGTATATGTGACTGCCCCTCGCGGAAGCAAATCCATCACGGATCATGCTGTCGCCACACGAACGCCAGGTGCAAGCGTGAGCACCTCCGGGCCGTCTGCTGTGATGGCCACCGTGTGCTCCGAGTAGCAGGAGAGTTTGCCGTCAACAGTCACCACCGTCCAGCCGTCAGTCAGCACTTTCACGGCGTACCCGCCGGCGTTTACCATCGGCTCGATCGCCAGGACGAGGCCGGGCTTGATCTCATTGCCGGATCCTGCCGTCCCGTAGTTCGGGACTTGCGGGGCTTCGTGCATATTGCGGCCAATGCCGTGGCCGACGAATTCGCGAACCACAGAGAAGCCCTGGCTCTCTACGTAGGTCTGGACGGCATGCCCGATGTCGCCTATATGGTTCCCCGGCTGTGCAGCGGCAATGCCCCGTTCCAGCGCATCACGCGTCACCTCGACGAGGCGGGTCGCTTCCGCAGAGCCCTCACCGCAAACCACCGACCGGCCCGAATCCGACCACCAACCGTCGAGGATTACACCGCAGTCCAGGGACACAAGATCCCCTTCCTCGATCACCCGAGGGCCGGGGATGCCATGAACCACCTCTTGGTTGACAGAAACACACAACGAGTTGTGATAGCCGTGGTAACCGAGAAAGCCCGGTACGCCGCCATGATCGCGAATGAAAGTATCCGCCTCACGGTCGAGATCCAGGGTGGTTATGCCAGGACGTACGGCATCGGCAACGTGTTGCAGGCAGGCGCCCAAGATGAGGCCAGACGCCCGCATCTTGACGATCTCCTCCGGTCGCTTGAGCCGGAAACCCGGGTCACGACTCACGGCGTCTTACCCATGTCGACCTTGTCGAGAACGTCGGCAATGCGCCGAGTCACGGTATCGATGTCGCCGATCCCGTCCACATGTGCCAGCCGCACGCCACGACCTGTGTAGTGGTCGAGAACCGGTTCTGTATCCGCAAGATAGCGTCGCATCCTGATGGTGAAGGCATCCGCCGAGTCATCACTACGGCCTTCGAGTTCAGCTCGACGAAGAATCCGCCGGCGCAGGGCTTCCTCGGGAACGTCGAGCGCGACCACGACGTCCACGGGCCGGCCACCGCGGGCCAGCATTTCATCGAGAGCCTGTGCCTGAGCACGAGTGCGCGGATAGCCATCGAGCAGTGCACCGCTCTGTGCATCGGGCTGCATGAGTCGCGACTCGATGATCCGAACCATCAACTCATCGGGAACCAGATGCCCGGAGGCCATGATCGGAGCGGCTTCCTTGCCTAATGCAGTGCCCGCCGCCACTTCGGAGCGAAGGATTTCCCCAGTCGAGACATGGGGGATGCCGAATCGACTGGCGACGACACTCGCCTGCGTGCCCTTGCCGCTACCCGGCGGACCGAAAAGGAGAGTGATCATCGGATGAAACCTCGGTACTGACGCATGATGAGTTGTGCCTCGATCTGTTTCATGGTGTCGAGCGCCACACCCACAACGATGAGGATCGCCGTGCCACCCAGATAGAAGGTGGGATCGTTGATCTTCAGCAATGCCGCGGTTCCGAGCGGCATCACCACCGTAATCACCGCCAGGAAGATGGCGCCTCCCCAGGTGATACGCGACAGCACTTGACGCAGATATATGGCAGTGCTACGACCTGGCCGGACCCCCGGAATGAACACCGCCGACTTCTTGAGGTTGTCGGCGACATCGTCGGGATCGAACTGCACATATGTGTAGAAGAAGGTGAACCCAAGCACCAGGAGAAAGTAGATCGCGTTGTAGAGGAAGCTGACCCAGACCGCGCCGCTGTTGGGCTGCCAGTTGAGATTTACCCATGCCGCGGCCGAACCCATCCACCCACTGTTGCCGGCGAAGAGTTTGCCCAGGATGCCAGGAAACTGCATCAGCGATACGGCGAAGATGATCGGGATGACGCCGGCGGCGTTCACCCGCAAGGGTAGGTTGTTGCGCCGCCCACCTTGCTGACCCATGCCGCTGCGCGGATTGAGAATGCGTTGCGCCGACTGCGTCGGCACGCGTCGCTCCGCCTGCTGAACCCAGATGATGAAAGCCGTCACGGCGACGGCAATGATGCCCAGCGCCACCAGTGGCAATGCCCTACCCAGGCCCACCTGATCGATTAGACCGGCGGGAAGCCGCCCAATGATGCCCGCGAAGATGATCAACGACACACCATTGCCGATGCCGTACTCGCTAATTAGTTCGCCGAGCCACATCGCCAGAACGGTGCCGCAGGTCAATGTGAGGATGATCGTGACATCGTTGCCGGCGCCTCCGTTCGCCGGCAAGATGTTCATGGTCTGACCGCCGACCTGGACCGTTTGTGCCTTGAAGTATCCGACGATGGCGAAGCTCTGTACCGCAGCCAGGGGGACCGTGAGCCAGCGCTGATAGCGAGTGATCCTGCGCCGGCCCGCTTCGCCCTCCTTGGAGATCTCCTTGAGGCGCGTCGAAACCACCGTCATCAACTGGAAGATGATGGTGGCGTTGATGTAGGGGTTCAGCCCGAGCCCAACAATGGTGAAGCCACGCAAACCACCACCGCTGAATACGTCAAGGATACCCAGCAGGCCGTTTTGAGAGAAGAGCTGATCCAGCGCAGCCTTGTTGGCTCCAGGGATCGGCACCGATGCCAAACACCTGAAGGCAAGCAGCAACCCAACCGTCATGAGGAGCTTGCGGCGCAACTCGGGTATGCGAAGCGCCTTACCCAGCGCCTCTATCAGATTCACGGAAGGGGCTCGTTCATGACTGACTGTTGCAGATACGCCACCGAGACCGCCGAGGCCAAGGCGCCGACGAGCACAGGAGGGATGGCATCTGTAGCTGCCTGACCGAGTGCGCACAGGAAGGCAACGCAGGCAGTCAGCGAGGATCGGGGGATGGAGATGTGACAGTCAGTCATGAACGAGCCCCTAGTTCTCCGCGCCTCCCCCGGTCGGGTCAGGTGGCGGTGCCGTGGCGGCAGCAACCCACTTGGGAATGCGCTTGGTCTTGAGCGACCACTTCTGGGCCGGATCCTCGAGTAGTTCGACATGGCCGCCTGCAGCCTCAACCGCAGCCGTTGCGGCAGCCGAAGCGCGATGGACGCGAAGCGTGATGGCGACCTTGAGTTTGCCGGCACCCAGCACCTTTACGAAGTCCGTCGGGTGGGCCAGCAGACCGAGAGTGGCCAGTGCAACGCCATCGACGACGGAATCCTTGGTGAAGCGATTCAACTTGCCAATGTTGACCACCGCGTATTCGTGACGCCAGCGGTTGGTGAATCCACGCAAAAACGGCGTGCGCTGAGCCAGCGGCAACTGGCCACCCTCGAAACCGCGCGGCAGATTCGACCCCTTGCGCGAGCCGGCACCTTTCTGGCCACGGCCCGACGTCTTTCCCTGGCCGGCGGAGATCCCCCGGCCGACTCGAGTGCGCGCAGTTCGACTGCCCGGTACGGGGTGGAGTTCGTGAAGCTTCACGACGACTTCTCCTCTTTGACGCCACCGGCGTTAGCGAGGACAGCCATCCCTGCCGGCGTATCGGCGGCACTGCCGTCGACGCTGACCAGATGGCGGACCTTGTAGATCATGCCCCGGATTTGGGGTGTGCCCTCATGCACAACGGTCTGGTTGAGCCTTTTCAGACCGAGCGCCACAATGGTCGCCTTCTGGTCCTTGGCATAGCCAATTGCGCTCTTGCGATAGGTAACGCTCAGCTGCGTCATGCCTGCGGCTCCAGCACGGTCGGCGTCCCCACAGGCTCACTTCGTGCCGCCACCGCGGCAGCGCGCTTGCGACCCACGATTTGTTCTGGCGTCTTGCCGCGCAGCGCCGCAACTTGATCGAGCGAGCGCATGCTGGCGAGTGCCGCAATCGTGGCACGGACAACATTGATCGGATTGTTGCTGCCCAGCGACTTGGTGAGGATGTCATGGACGCCGGCGGCCTCCACAACGGCACGCATGCCGCCTCCCGAGATGACACCAGTACCGGGCACCGCCGGCTTGAGCAACACCTTGGCTGCGCCGAACTTATGGCGAACCTCATGGGGAATGGTGCTCCCCACCAAAGGAATCACGATCATGTGCCGCTTCGCATCGTCAACACCCTTGCGAATAGCGTCCGGAACCTCACCGGCCTTGCCTAGGCCAGTGCCAACGCGTCCCTTGCCGTCGCCGACGACGACCAGTGCCGAGAAGGAGAACCGGCGGCCACCCTTGACCACCTTGGCGACTCGGTTGAGCGAGACGATCTTCTCGATGAACTCGCTGGCCCGATCATCACGCCGATCCATACGCATTGCCATGTCAGAACTCCAGTCCCGCTTCGCGGGCAGCATCGGCCAATGCTTTGACACGGCCGTGGTAGAGGTATCCGCCACGGTCGCAGACGACCGTAACTATCCCCTTGGCCTTGGCGCGATCAGCGATGGCACGACCGACTGCCACGGCGGCCTCGGTCGACCCTGTCGATTTGATCCCCTTGCGCAAATCGGGCTCAAGCGTCGAAGCCGCCGCCAGGGTCTGCCCGACAGTGTCGTCGACGAGTTGAACGACCATATGCCGCAGGCTGCGGTAAACCGCAAGCCGCGGTCTCGCCGGCGTCCCCTTGACGCGCTGGCGAACGTGGCGATGGCGCCGGTCGCGCGCAGCGCGACGATCGTGTTTGGTGAACATGCCTCTCTTGACCCCTTACTTGCCCTTACCGGCCTTGCCGGACTTACCCGCCTTGCGCCGTATTTTCTCTCCCTTGTAAAGGACGCCCTTACCCTTGTACGGCTCCGGCTTGCGGAAGGAGCGGATCTTCGCCGCCACCTGCCCGACCACTTCTTTGTTGATTCCACTGACGGCAATCTGAGTTGGCACCGGCACGTCGATCACGACCCCTTCAGGCGGGGTGTAGCGGATCGGGTGCGAATAACCCAATGCCAATACCAGATCATTGCCCTGCTTAGAGGCGCGGAAGCCGACACCCACAAGTTCGAGTTGACGGGTGAAGCCCTGACTGACCCCTTCGACCATGTTGGCCACCAGAGTTCGGGTCAGACCGTGAAGCGAACGGTGCATCACCGTTTCGCTGGGACGCGAAACGGTGACAGTTCTATCTTCGACTTGGACTCGCATCGACGGAGGCAAGCTGCGTTCCAGCACGCCCTTGCCACCTTCTACGCGGACATAACTGCCAGAAACGACAACATCGACGCCACTCGGAAGGGTGATGGGGAGTTTTCCAATTCGCGACATATTGCTTACCAGACGAACGCGACGACTTCGCCGCCAAGACCGGAACGCTGAGCCGCCTGACCCGTCATCAGACCCCGCGAGGTCGAGATGATGGCAATGCCTAGGCCACCTAGCACCCGGGGTATCTCGGTCTTGCGCGCATAGACCCGCAGTCCCGGCCGGCTGATACGACGAAGGCCGCTGAGCGGCCGACCCTCGCGAGTGCGAGGCTTGAATGTGCATGTAAGCAAGGTGTGGGGCCCATCGCCGCTCACCTCGACATGGTCAATGAAGCCCTCGGCCTTGAGGACATGGGCTATCTCAACTTTCATCTTGGACGCAGGCAGCGAGACGCTGCTGTGGTGCGCCGCACTGGCGTTACGCAACCGGGTGAGCATGTCAGCAATCGTGTCACTTGTCATTGGTCTACCACGAACTCTTCTTTACGCCCGGGAGCTGTCCCACACTGGCAAGCCCGCGGAAGCAGATACGACAGAGGCCGAACTTGCGCATGTAGGCGCGAGGACGCCCACAGACACCACAACGGTGGTACTCCTGGCTCCGAAACTTCGCGGGGTGGAGTGCCTTGGCAATCAGGGATTTCTTGGCCACGTGTTACCTCTCCGCGCCGTATCGGGGGCTACCCGACGCACGCGGTGCTTGTTGTCTAGTTATGTTGTCCTGCCTTGCGGAAAGGCATCCCAAAGCCCCGAAGGAGCGCACGTCCCTCAGCGTCAGTATCGGCACTGGTGACGATGCAGACCTCCATTCCGCGAAGCTTGTCGATTTTGTCGTAGTCGATCTCAGGGAAGACCAGTTGCTCCTTGAGCCCGAGAGTGTAGTTACCGTGCCCGTCAAATGCATTGGGTTCGATACCGCGGAAGTCACGGATACGGGGCAGGGCCACGGTCACCAGGCGATCGAAGAATTCGAACATGCGACTGCCGCGCAAAGTGACCTTGACGCCGATGGACATTCCCTCACGCAACTTGAATGCCGCCACCGACTTGCGCGCCTTTATCACGATGGGCTGCTGCCCCGTGATGGAACGGACATCCCCAACCGCGGCGTCGATGGCCCGGGCATTGGTTATCGCCTCCCCAACGCCGATGTTGACGACGATCTTCTCGAGCCGGGGCACCTGCATGGCGTTCCGGTAGCGAAACTCTTTGACCATGGCCGGCACGATTTCGTCGTGGTACCGCTGTCGAAGACGCGGCTGGGCGGCGGTTGCAACCGACATCAGGATGCACTCCTCACGTGGCGCTCACCACACTTCTTGCAAACAACGACAGACGTGCCGTTCTCATCAACGCCGTGACCGATGCGCGTGGGCTTATTGCACTTATTGCACACCAGCATGACGTTGCTATATGCGATAGGCGCATTGAAATCGACGATGCCGCCCTGCAAGGTGCCCTTTACGCCCGCCTTGGTGTGCCGCTTGAGCGTGTTGATTCCACGTACAACGATGCGCTGCCGGTCTGGTTGGGTTCGTTCCACGACACCACGTTTACCCTTGTCTTTGCCTGCAATCACTTCGATCGTGTCATCGGAGCGAATGTCGAGATCGCGTACCTTTCCGTACGCCCACCCCTCATGGAGAAGCGTGGTACGCCGCTTGTGCAGAGCTGTCTGGGACATTACAAGACCTCGGGCGCTAGCGAAACGATCTTCATGAAGTTGCGCTCACGCAATTCGCGAGCCACGGGACCGAAGATACGCGTGCCACGCGGATTATTCTGCGGATTGATTAGCACGGCGGCATTCTCATCGAAGCGGATGTTGCTACCGTCGGCACGATGGTATTCCTTGTTGACGCGAACCATCACAGCCCGCACCACGTCGCCCTTCTTGACCTGCGCGTTTGGTAGTGCGTCCTTGACAGTACCGATGATGACGTCACCCACCGATGCGTACTTGCGAGCGCTTCCACCAAGCACTCGGATGCACAGCAACTTGCGCGCGCCGCTGTTGTCGGCAACCTTGATAACGCTTTCCTGCTGAATCATAGCCCACGTACCCTACTCAGCCTTACCGATCACCTGGTCCAAACGCCAGCACTTCTCTTTGGAAACCGGCCGCGTCTCGGCGATGCGAACACGATCCCCAATACCACATTCGCCTTTCTCGTCATGAACCTTGTATCGACGTGCATGCCGTACAACCTTCTTGTACAGCGGGTGCGGCTTCATCTCCTGGACAAGTACCACGATGGTTTTGTCCATCTTGTCGCTAACCACGATGCCGGCGCGGACCTTGCGCCGGCCCCGCAATTGCGTGGGCTCAGTCATCTTTCACCTCTTTCGAAACGGCAGGTTCCGCAAACAACTCCGCCTCCAACTGCACCGTTAGGGTGCGCGCGATCTCCTTGTGGATCTCGCGGATCTGCCGATGATTCTCGACCTGCCCGGTGGCCTGCTGAAAACGAACCTCGAAGAGCTTCCGACGCTGTTCACGCAGATGTTCGGTGAGCATCACGTTTGACATCTGGCGCAGGTTGTTGAGACGCTCGACACGCTTGGTCATGCACTCACCTCCACTTCGGCGCCCGGTTCTTCTCGAACCACAAAGCGTGTGGCGATCGGCAACTTGTGCGCGGCCAAACGCATCGCTTCCCGGGCAACCTCTGCGGTCACACCAGCCATCTCGAAGAGAATCCGTCCGGGTTTGATCACGGCCACCCAGCCCTCAAGATTGCCCTTGCCGCTACCCATCCGGGTCTCTGCCGGTTTTTTTGTGTAGGAAAGATCCGGGAAGATGCGAATCCAGATCTTGCCCCCGCGCTTGACGTGACGAGTCATCGCGCGACGGGCTGCCTCGATCTGGCGGCTGGTCATCCAACACTGCTCGAGTGCCTGGAGCCCGTACGTCCCAAAGTCGACGCGATTGCCACGCATGGCTGTCCCGCGGCGATGGCCACGGTGGAACTTGCGATGCTTGGTGCGCTTTGGCATCAACATGGCATCACTCCTCCTCTTCAGCCGGTTTCTTGGCGAGAGGCTTGCGCACAGGCGCCTTCTTGGCAGTCACTTTGCGAGCCGGCGCCTTCTTGGCGCCAACCTTCTCCACTTTTCGGCCGCTCTCCGAGTCGTCCTCGGCAACCGCAATCACCTCTTCGGCTTCGTTGTCGACGACTACATCGTCCTCGACAACGACCACCGGCGTCACCGCAGCGGGTGGCGCGGCCACCTCCGCACTGGCTGCGGGACTTGTCACAACGCCACGACCGCCATCCTCGGAAATCGCCTCACCCGTTGCCGTGACGAAGTCGTCCTTGTAGACCCAGGCGGTAACGCCGATGCGCCCGAAAGTGGTGCGTGCCTCCGCCCGACCATAGTCAATGTCGGCACGCAACGTGTGGAGCGGCACGCGGCCATCACGATCCCATTCGCGACGTGACATTTCGGCACCGCCCAATCGGCCCGATACCTCGATCTTCACGCCTTTAGCACCGGCACGCATGGTGCGCATGATGGATTGCTTCAGCGCACGGCGAAAGGCGATGCGCTTCTCCAATTGGGACGCAACATTCTCGGCAACCAGCGTGGCATCCAGCTCGGGCGTCTTGATCTCGTGGATGGTGACGCGCACCTTCTTACCGCTGATACGTTCCAACTCGTCGCGGAGAGCATCGACAGAAGCTCCCTGTTTGCCGATCACGATACCCGGCTTGGCGGTCTGGATAATGACCGTCAGTTGGTTAGCGGATCGCTCGGTCTCGATACGAGCCACGCTGGCATTGCGAAGCCTGCCCATGACGAGGCGGCGCATGGCCAGATCCTCGTGGAGCAGCTTCGTGTACTCCTTATCGGCATACCACCGCGCCTCCCAGTTACGGTACACGCCGAGGCGAAACCCGATGGGGTTGACTTTCTGTCCCATTTACTCCGTCTCCGCGTCGGCCGAACTGGCGGACTTCTTGGTGGTATTCGGTGCCTTGGCCGCTTTCTTCGCCTTCGAGACAGGCTTGGCAATCGACCCAGGCTTTGCGGTCGGCTTCACCGCCGAAACCGCGGCGGCTTTCTGATCCACTGGCTCGGCAGCGGCTTCGGATTCGGCCACAACGAGTGGTGTCGGCTTTGGCGACGCGACGCCGCGACGATTAGAACGTGCCGCAAACGCATCGTCAGTGACAAATGCGCGCAGGTGCGAAGTACGCTTGGCCACATTCACCACATGGCTACGCGAACCGGCACGAGAGCGCTTGACGGTACGTCCCTCCTCGACCTCCACACGGGCCACTCGCAACATGGAAGCATCGAGTTTGTAGTTGTGTTCGGCATTGGCGGCTGCCGATTTGATCACTTTCCACACGTCGGTCGCAGCGGCTTTAGGCATGAAGTGAAGAACGGTGAGCGCGTCCGATACGGCCATTCCCTCGACGCACTTGGTGACGAGGCGAGCCTTGCGCGCGGTTGTCCGAACCCATTTGGCGGTAGCGACGACTTCCATGGCTATTTGCGCCCCGCACTGCGCTCAGTGTCCTTGCCGTGACCACGGTACCTGCGTGTGGCGGCAAACTCACCCAGCTTGTGTCCCACCATCGCCTCGGTGACGAACACGGGCACGTGCTTGCGGCCATCGTGGATTGCCAGCGTGTGCCCCACCATCTCGGGGAATATGTCGCTGCGCCTAGACCACGTCTTGAGGATCTTCTTCTCGTTGGTGTTGTTCAGCAACTGAACCTTGGTAAGAAGGTGGTCATCGCAGAACGGACCTTTCTTTGTCGAGCGGCTCATTGCCTACTTCTTCCTCCGCCGCACGATCATGCCGTCGGTCGTTTTGTTGTTACGGGTGCGGTAACCCTGGGCCGGCTTGCCCCACGGCGTCCGCGGATGCCCGCTGGATCCCGACTTGCCTTCACCTCCACCATGTGGATGGTCACAGGGGTTCATGGTCATGCCTCGAACCGTGGGTCGCCAGCCACGCCACCGCAGCTTGCCTGCCTTACCCCAGTTCTGGTTCTCGTGATCGACATTTCCCACCTGGCCAATCGTCGCAGAGCATCGGATGTCGATCTTGCGAACTTCGCCCGAGGGCATACGCACCTGCGCGTATTGCCCCTCTTTGGCGAGCAGTTGGGCGGCATTGCCGGCACTGCGCACCAACTGGCCTCCACGGCCCAACTTCATCTCGATGTTGTGAATCGTGGTCCCCAGGGGGATCGAGCTTATGGGCAAAGTGTTGCCCGGCTCGATCTCGGCACGCTCTCCCGCCATCACCATATCGCCGGGTCGAAGCCCTAAGGGGGCGAGGATGTAGCGTTTTTCGCCATTGGCGTAGTGGATGAGCGCGATACGGGCACTGCGGTTGGGGTCGTACTCGATGGCGGCAACTTTGCCGGCAACGTCGCGATTGTCACGCTTGAAGTCGATAAGCCGGTATAGCTTCTTGTGACCGCCACCGCGATGGCGCACAGTAATTCGCCCGCTGGCGTTGCGACCGCTGAACTTCTTCAGATGCACGGTAAGCGTCTTCTCGGGGGTTGTCTTTGTAACCTCCTCGAAGGTGCTGACCGACATGAAGCGCCGACCTGGACTGGTTGGTTTGTACTTCTTGATGGGCATAACTGTTACACACCTTCGAAGAGGCCTTCGATCTTCTGACCGGAAGCCAGGGTAACGATCGCCTTCTTCCAACCGGGGCTACGCCCTACGATGCGCGCACGACCACCGCGACGCGAGCGGCTGCGAAGACGGCCCCGAACATTGACTGTGTTGACATCGACCACATCGATCTTCTGGCTGGCGAAGGCCACCTCCACTGCATGCCGTATTTCCACCTTGGTGGCATCGGGAGCACACCGGAAGATGTACTTGCCGACGCCCATAGAGCGGTACGACTTCTCGCTCACCACGGGTCGAATGACGACAGCTTCAAAGGAACGTCCAGCACTCATGCCCACGCCTCCTCGCATTGATCGACCGCGGCCTTGGCCATAACCACAGTGTCGGCAGTGAGTAGATCTCGCACCGAGAGGTTGCCGGCCAGCACTATGCGCACCTCTGGAAGATTGCGCGCGCTGCGCTCCAGCACCTCGTTGTGCGATCCGAGCACCATGAGCACCCGCTTCCCCGCCTCAATGGCAGCAAGCATTTTCACGACCGTCTTAGTCTGGGGGACATCGGCCGCGAAGCTGTCGAGTACAACGATCTGAGATTCCTCGGCCTTCACCGACAACGCGCTACGCAACGCCAGACGCCGCTGCTTGCGCGGCATGTCCTGCGTGTAGGTACGTGGTGTGGGTCCGAAAACGATCCCCCCGTGCGCCCACTGCGGCGCACGGGTCGAACCCTGGCGAGCGCGACCGGTACCCTTCTGCCGCCAAGGCTTGCGACCACCGCCACGGACTTCGCCGCGGTTCTTGGTGTCGTGAGTGCCCTGACGGGCGTTGGCCAACTGGCGCAGCAAGGCCTGGTGCATGACGGATCGATTGGGAGTTGCCAGAAAGACGCTGGGCAGCCCCAACTCGCCGGTTACGGCACCCGTCTGGTCAATAACATTGGCCGAGGTCACAGTGTGCCCTCCCGATCACTGTCGCGAACCATCACGACCGAGTTCCGAGCTCCCGGCACTGCGCCTTTGATCAGGATCAGGTTGCGTTCGGTATCGACACGAACCACCTTGAGGTGGCGGGCCGTGCGCCGAACGGCACCCATATGTCCCGACATCTTTATGCCCTTGAACGTCCGTGCCGCATCCACCGAACCGATCGAGCCCGGCTGGCGCGTGTTCATGGAACCATGGCTTACCGGACCCCGGCTGAAGTTGTGGCGTTTGACGGTTCCCGCGAACCCTTTCCCCTGGCTCGTGCCCGTGACATCGACGATGTCACCCGGAGCGAAAATCTCTACTCCAACACGACTGCCCACTTCAGGTATGCCAGCATCCCGAAGTTCGACAAGCGTGCGCTGTGGCTCTAATCCAGCGCGCTTGAAATGGCCGACCATGGGCTTTGGTGTCCGCCGTGCGAGGCGCTCTCCAAAGCCGAGTTGCGTTGCGTCGTAACCATCGACGGCGACCGTCTTGTTCTGAACCACGCGGCACGAGTCCGCTTCCAGCACCGTGACCGGCACCACTGTCCCGGTCTCCGTGAAGAGCTGGGTCATACCCACTTTGCGAGCGAGAATCCCCTTAGCCACCTTGCTCTCCCAGCTTGATCTCGATATTGACACCACTCGGAACATTGAGCCGCATCAGCGCATCGATCACTTTGGGATTGGGGTCGAGGATGTCGAGGATTCGCTTATGCGTGCGCATTTCAAACTGCTCACGCGAGTCCTTGTCGATGAACGGCGAACGGATAACCGTGTACTTGGCGATGGACGTCGGGAGTGGAACCGGCCCTGCCACGCGTGTGCCCGTTCGCACCACCGTATCGACGATTTTCGACGCGGCCTGATCCAGAACACGGTGGTCGTAGGCCTTGAGGCGGATGCGGATTTTCTGTGCCATGACGAGACCGGTTTACCTTGGCTTTGACAAGTTATTTGATGATGCTGGTAACAGCGCCAGCACCGACAGTACGACCACCTTCGCGAATGGCAAAACGCATGCCTTCCTCGACAGCGATCGGCGTGATCAACTCGATAGTCATTTCAATGTTGTCACCCGGCATGCACATCTCCGTGCCTTCGGGTAGCGCAACATTTCCGGTCACGTCTGTGGTGCGGATGTAGAACTGCGGCCGGTATCCGGTGAAGAACGGCGTGTGGCGACCACCCTCATCCTTGCTGAGGACGTAAACCTGCGCCTTGAAGTTCGTATGCGGAGTGATCGTGCCTGGCTTGGCAAGCACCTGGCCGCGCTCAACGTCATCGCGCTTGACGCCACGGATGAGGCATCCAACGTTCATCCCCGCCTGACCTTCATCGACCAGCTTGTGGAACATTTCCACGCCAGTGACCACGGTCTTGGTGGTTTCCTTGATACCAACGATCTCGACCGGATCGTTGACATGGATGACACCACGCTCGATACGACCGGTGACCACCGTGCCGCGACCTTCGATCGAGAAGACGTCTTCGATCGGCATCATGAACGGCTTGTCCATGGGACGCTCGGGGACAGGGATGTAGGAGTCGACAGCATCCATCAGCTTGCGGATCTGATCGCACTCTGCAGCATCGCCCTCGAGAGCCTTGAGCGCCGACATGCGAACGATGGGAGTGTCGTCGCCGGGGAACTCGTACTTGCTGAGGAGTTCACGGATCTCGAGTTCGACGAGTTCGAGCAATTCCTCATCATCGACAGCATCACACTTGTTGAGGGCTACCACGACGTAGGGCACGCCCACCTGACGGGCGAGCACGATGTGTTCGCGGGTCTGTGGCATTGGACCGTCAGTGGCCGCAACAACAAGGATGGCGCCATCCATTTGAGCAGCACCGGTGATCATGTTCTTGATGTAGTCGGCATGACCTGGGCAGTCGACGTGAGCATAGTGACGATTGTCCGTCTCGTACTCCACATGAGCAGTGGCAATCGTTATGCCACGCGCCTTCTCTTCAGGAGCACTGTCGATGGAGTCGAACGAACGGAACTCGGCGCCGCCCTTCTCGGCCAGGACCTTGGTGATCGCGGCTGTGAGCGTAGTTTTGCCGTGATCGATGTGACCGATGGTGCCAACATTCACGTGGGGCTTGGAGCTGTCGTACTTCTTCTTAGCCATTTCCTGCTCTGCCTTCTTGTCCTGTCTATCTGCTGCTGTTATGAATAACCGTGGTCAGCCTTTGGTCTTGGCGACGATTTCATCGCCAAGGCTCCGGGGCAATGCTTGGTAGTGGGCGAATTCCATCGCGTAGGTGGCTCGTCCCTGCGTCATGCTACGTAGATCGGTGGCATACCCGAACATGGATGCCAGCGGCACCTGAGCATGCACTATCTGGGTCGTACCGCGACTCTCCATGCCGAGGATCGTGCCACGGCGTCCGGAGAGGTTGCCCATGACATCGCCCATGAAGTCCTCGGGCATGTTGACGTCGACCTTCATGATTGGTTCAAGAAGCACCGGCGCGGCCTTGCGCATGCCATCCTTGAAGCCAATCGAACCGGCGATCTGGAAAGCCTGCTCGCTTGAATCGACCTCGTGGAAGGATCCATCGACGAGCTTCACCTTGACATCGACCACCGGGAACCCCGCAAGAACACCGCTGGTCTGCGCTTCCTCGACGCCCCGCTGGGTCGGTCGGACGTATTCGCGTGGAACCGAGCCGCCAATGACTTTGTTCTCGAACACGCACCCTTGACCCTGCTCATTGGGTTCTAGCTCGAGTTCAACATGGCCGTACTGACCCTTACCCCCCGACTGGCGGACAAAGCGCCCGGTGCCATGGGCCGGCTTGGTGATCGTCTCGCGATAGGCAACCTGGGGTTTGCCCACATTCGCATCGACCCGAAATTCTCGGAACATGCGGTCGATGATGATCTCGAGGTGCAATTCACCCATGCCCGAGATGATGGTCTGACCAGTCTCGTCATCTGCATGCACGCGGAAGGTTGGATCCTCCTCGGCGAGCTTCTGCAACGCCACCCCCATCTTGTCCTGATCAGCCTTGGTCTTGGGTTCGACCGCGACCGAGATGACCGGTTCGGGGAAGGTGATCGATTCGAGGATGATCGGTGCGCCCTCACCACATAGGGTGTCGCCGGTTTGGGTCTTGCGCAGCCCGATAGCGGCCGCGATATCCCCCGCCCGCACCTCTTCAATCTCTTCGCGATGGTTGGCGTGCATCTGGAGAATGCGTCCAACTCGCTCCTTTTCGTCACGGCTGGCGTTGTAGACATAGGATCCCGTCTTCAAAACACCGCTGTAGACGCGAAAGAACGTGAGTTTCCCGACGAACGGATCGGTCGCGATCTTGAATGCGATGGCGGCAAACGGCTGTGAATCATCGGCCAGACGTTGTGCGGGAGTCTCGGTGCCCGGGATCAATCCGACAATCGCCGGCTTGTCCAGGGGCGACGGCAAGAAGTCGACCACAGCATCGAGCATCTGCTGCACGCCCTTGTTCTTGAGCGCGCTCCCGCAGAACACGGGCACCAGTCGAGTCGAGACCGTGCCCACGCGCAGGCCACGAAGGAGATCTTCCTTGCCGAGAGTCTCCCCGTCGAGGTATTTGACCATGAGTTCGTCGTCGCATTCGACCACAGCCTCGATCAACTGGCGCCGGTACTGCGCGACAAGCTCGATCATGTCTAGAGGTATTGGCGCCCGCTCCCGGACAGTTCCGAGATCGTCGGCGTAGACCCTGGCTTCGTTGGTGACGAGATCGACCACGCCAACGAAGTCCGACTCTCTGCCGATGGGCAGCTGAATCGGGACGGGATTGGCGCCCAGGCGCTCCCGGATCGAATCGACGGCGGCGAAGTAGTCGGCTCCGACACGGTCCATCTTGTTGATGAAACAGATCCGCGGCACATTGTACTTGTCGGCCTGGCGCCACACCGTCTCGGACTGCGGCTCCACACCGGCAACCGCATCGAACACAGCGACAGCGCCGTCCAGAACGCGGAGACTACGTTCGACCTCTACAGTAAAGTCCACGTGCCCGGGCGTGTCGATAATATTAATTCGATGCTTGCGCCACTCCGCCGCGGTCGCAGCCGAGGTGATGGTGATGCCGCGCTCTTGCTCCTGAACCATCCAGTCCATGGTGGCCGCGCCCTCATGGACCTCCCCCATCTTGTGGATGCGCCCGGTGTAAAAGAGGACGCGCTCAGTCGTCGTCGTCTTCCCAGCATCAATGTGGGCCATGATCCCGATGTTGCGGGTCTTCTCTAGCGAGGTTGCACGGGTCATGACAGCCATCTCTTTAGTACCGGAAGTGGGAGAACGCTTTGTTGGACTCGGCCATCTTGTGCGTGTCTTCTCTGCGCTTCATGGAAGCACCAACGCCGTTAGACGCATCCATCAACTCCGCGGCCAGTTTGTCAGACGTGCTCTTACCGTGCCGCGCACGGGTGTAACGGATGATCCAGCGCCGCGCCAGCGCCGCCCTCCGGTCATGGCGAATTTCGACTGGCACCTGGTAGGTCGCACCCCCGACACGCTTGGGTTTGACCTCGATGACAGGCGTGACATTGCGAATGGCCTGCTCGAAGATGTCGAGCGGCTCACGCCGCTGCGAGCGGCGGATACGCTCGAAAGCCTCGTAGACAATCCTTTGGGCTACCGACTTCTTACCCTCGAGCATCAAGCAGTTGATGAATTTGGCAAGCCCCACGTTCCCATAGATCGGATCGGGCAGGATAGTGCATTTCTGAACGCGAGCACGACGCGGCATAACCTAAATCCTCTCCCCTACTTGCTCGCCGGCTTCTCGCGCTTGGCGCCGTACTTGGAACGGCCCTGCTTGCGATTCTTGGTACCCGCGGTGTCGAGAACCCCACGGATGATGTGATAGCGAACGCCCGAAAGGTCCTTGACCTTTCCCCCGCGAATGAGCACAACCGAGTGTTCCTGAAGGTTGTGCCCGATACCGGGAATATAGGCGGTCACCTCTGCCTTACTCGTGAGCCGCACACGGGCAACCTTTCGCAGAGCGGAGTTCGGCTTCCTAGGCGTCGTCGTGTACACACGCACGCAGACACCCCGACGCTGTGGCGAGCCCTTGAGGGCCGGCGCCTTGGTCTTCTTGATCGCGGTCTTCCGGCCCTTACGGACCAGTTGCTGGATAGTGGGCACGCCTCTCCAGAATCGAGGAACTGCGCATGGCCGAAAAAACAATGCGCGCGAATACACAGGCGTCTTTACGACGCGAAGGGGAATCCTATCCAAATCCCCCCCCCTACGTCAAACGCTTGCCTGCGAGACGCCGGCAACGATCCCGCTGCTATCCTCTTCGCCCGAATACGTTCACCGCGTCGTCTTCGCAGCCTTCTCGCCCCAGACCGCAGGCGGAGCCTCACAGGCTCCTCAATCCCCTGCGTAGGTGAGTGCCGAAACGGACGGCCCCCCGCTTTTGAGCGGGTGGGGTCGTACCGCACCGTCACCGCCACCGGCGATGGGAGTGCGGCGTCGGCACCACACAGGAGGGCCCTCGTGGCAGCAACCACTCCCTCTGCCGGCGTCAAGGGCAGAGCTGGACCGCGCAAGCACAAGCTGGTCGCCGAACTGACCGACAGGCTCAGCCGCGCAACATCGGTGGTTGTCACCGACTACCGAGGCATCACGGTCAAGCAACTCGAAGTGCTGCGCAGCACGCTTCGCCAGCACAACATCGAATACGTCGTGGTCAAGAACACTCTGGCGCGCCGCGCCGCACAGGCGGCCGGTGTTGGCGAGTTCTCGGATGCCCTCACGGGGCCCGTCGGCCTCGCGCTCGGCTATGACGATGTCTCGCGACCGGCAAAACTGCTGAACGACCACTTCCGAGCCAACCGGCGTTTGCCGCTCTTGGCAGGCCTGGTCGAGAAGCGCCTTCTCGATGCCCGAGGCATCATTGCCGTTGCCGAGCTGCCATCACGCGACGAGCTGCTGGCCCAACTGGCCGGAACCCTGCAATCACCGCTCACCCACCTTGCCGGTGCGCTCGACTCATCCCTATCCACACTCGCGACATGCCTTGAGGCCTACCGCGACACTCTGCAGACGGCAGCCTGAGCCGTCACGCCGACCCTTAACTCAAGTATTCAAGGAGAGATAAAACAAAATGCCCAGCAAGACCCTGACACCGCAAGACTTCGTGGCCGCGCTCAAGACATGGACCGTACTCGACGTCGTTGACGCCCTGAAGCTGATGGAAGACGAACTCGGCATCAAGCCGGCCGCAGCCGTTGCAGTCGCGGCAGCCCCGGCTGCCGGAGGCGCCGGAGCCGCCGATGCTGCCGAAGAGCAGACCGAGTTCACCGTCGTTCTCACGTCCCCCGGTGATGCCAAGATCAACGTCATCAAGGCAGTGCGCGAAGTCACAGGTGTCGGTCTCAAGGAGGCCAAGGAGCTGGTTGACGCAGCCCCCAAAGCCATCAAGGAAGGGATTTCCAAAGAAGAGGCCGACAAGCTCAAGGCGACCCTCGAAGAGGCCGGCGCCAGCGTAGAGGTCAAGTAAGACCCACCCCTTCGCCCCCTAGGCCCCGTTCGGATCTCCGGGCGGGGCCTTTTCGTATCGAAAACAGGCTTAACGAGAGCTTCTCTCCAGGGACAGGAATAACCCGCCCGCATCACAAGACTTTCTCAAGCGCAATCAATCAACCGCGCGAGGCGCACCAATTTGGTACGATACGCGCTTGTGCCCTTGCTCGTGGCACACGCGCGCCTTCCGCTCGTCAGGGGAATACTAGCATATGGTTCAATACGCTACCACCTCCAGCCGGCACAGCTATGGAAAGATCACCGACAAGCTGGAGGTTGGGAACCTGATCCAGACCCAGATGGAATCTTTTGAGTGGTTCAAACGCGAGGGGCTGCGCGAACTCTTCGACGAAATCAACCCCATCACCGATTACACGAGCAAGAACTACGAACTGCGCTTTCTCGACTATGTATTCGGCGAGCCCAAGTTCGATGAGGAGGAGTGCCGCCAACGCGACATGACCTTCTCGGCACCACTGCGCATCAACACCCGCCTCCACATCAAGACCGGCGAGAGCGCCGGCGAGATCAAGGAGGCTGAGGTCTTCATGGGCGACTTCGCGATGATGACCGCCCAAGGGACCTTCATCATCAACGGCACCGAACGGGTTGTCGTGTCCCAGCTGGTGCGGTCGCCCGGCGTCTATTTCACCGGCAACGAAGACCGGACCACGGGCCGCCTGCTGCACTCCGCCAAGCTGATCCCCAACCGTGGCGCCTGGCTCGAGATCGAGACCTCGAGTAAGGACATCGTCACCGTCAAGATCGACCGCAAACGCAAGATCCCGATCACCACCCTCATCCGCGCGCTCGGCTACGCCAGCAACGCAGACATCAAGGCATTCTTCCACGACGTCGACACCGACGCCGAACACACCTACATCGACGCCACCCTTGAGAAGGACGCCACCACGTCGGTGGAAGAAGCTCTCATCGAGGTCTATCGCAAGCAGCGTCCCGGCGATCCGCCCACAGTCGAGAACGCACGCAACCTGCTCAGTTCGCTCTTCTTCAACCCGCGTCGATTCGACCTGTCCCGCGTAGGTCGCTTCAAGCTGGACAAGAACCTCGGCCTCTCTGAGGAGCGGGCTCGTGAGCGCGCCAACGACAAGGCCCGCCGCGTCATGGATCATCAGGACTTCATCTCGATGATTCGCAAGGTCATCCAACTCAACAACGGTAGTGGCGAACCCGACGACATCGATCATCTGGGCAACCGCCGCGTTCGTGCAGTTGGTGAGCTGCTGCAGAACCAGTTCCGCATGGGCCTGATACGCATGGAGCGCATCATCAAAGAGCGCATGACCATCTGCGACGCGGCCACGGTGACGGCGGCAAGCCTCATCAACGCACGTCCGGTTGTGGCTGCCATCAAGGAGTTCTTCGGCTCGTCGCAACTGTCGCAGTTCATGGATCAGACCAACCCACTCGCCGAGCTAACCCACAAGCGGCGTCTATCGGCACTCGGACCCGGTGGACTGTCGCGGGAACGCGCCGGCTTCGACGTCCGGGACGTTCACCCCTCGCACTACGGCCGCATCTGCCCCATCGAGACGCCAGAGGGCCCCAACATCGGGCTCATCGGATCGCTGGCCACATTCGCCCGTGTCAACGAGTTCGGGTTCATCGAGACGCCCTTCCGCCGGGTGTACCGCAAGGTGGATACCCGCGACAAGCACATCCTCGCCGGTCGCGTCATCGACAGCGACTACCCGGAGGCAGGTCTCGTAACCGGAGACCTGCTCACCGACAAGGCGATCGAAAAGCTGCAGAAGAATGTGGAAGGCGAGGTCTTCATCCGGCCATGGGTTTCCGACGACATCCTCTTTCTGAGTGCCGATGAAGAGGACAAGTACACCGTGGCTCAGGCCAATGCACCAGTCGCCCCCGATGGACATTTCGCGGTGCCACATGTCGCTTGCCGGGCCAAGCACACGTTCAAAGACCTCCCCATTAACGAGGTCGACTACATGGACGTGTCGCCAAAGCAAACCGTAAGCGTCGCGACTGCGCTCATTCCATTCCTCGAGCACGACGACGCCAACCGCGCCCTGATGGGTTCCAACATGCAACGGCAGGCAGTGCCGCTTCTGGTCACCGACGCGCCCATCGTGGGTACGGGGATGGAGTACCACGCCGCCCGCAACAGCGGCGAGATGGTCATTGCGCGTAAGGACGGCACCGTTGTCGGCGTCAGCTGGCCGGAGCCCCCCAGCAACGACAAGTCCATCGAGAAGATTCAGAGCGGACAGGACTTCGGGATCGGCATCCTGCTGCAACCTGACGATGGCAGCCCCAACCAGTGGTACGGCGTGCATAAGTTCGTCCGCAGCAATCAGGGCACATGTCTCAGCCAGCGCATCGTCGTCAGCGCCGGTGACAAAGTAAAAGTCGGTGACATCCTGGCCGACGGACCCTCGACGCAGGGCGGCGAACTCGCACTCGGCCGCAATGTTGCGGTCGCGTTCATGCCTTGGGAAGGCTACGACTACGAAGACGCCATCATTCTGAGCGAAAGCATCGTGCGCGAAGACAAGTACACCTCTATTCATATAGAGGAGTTCGAAGTCGAGGCCCGCGACACCAAACTCGGACCTGAAGAGTTCACCCGCGACATTCCGAATATCTCTGAGGATTCGCTGAAGAACCTTGGTGAGCGCGGCATCATCTACATCGGTGCCGAGGTTCAGCCCGGCGACATCCTGGTCGGCAAGATCACCCCCAAGGGGGAATCCGAGTTGTCCGCCGAGGAGCGCTTGCTGAGAGCCATTTTCGGAGAGAAGGCCCGTGAGGTCCGCGACTCCTCGCTTCGGGTTCCGCACGGTGAGCGCGGCACAGTCGTCGACGTACGGATCTTCAGCCGTGAACACGGCCACGAGTTGCCCCCGGGGGTCAACGAACTCGTCCGGGTCTATGTGGCCCAGAAGCGCAAGATCAGCCAGGGCGACAAGATGGCGGGGCGCCACGGCAACAAGGGCGTCGTGGCTCGAATCCTCCCCATCGAGGACATGCCCTACCTACCCGACGGCTCGCCCGTCGAGATCATCCTGAACCCACTGGGCGTACCCAGCCGGATGAACCTGGGGCAGGTCTTCGAGACCCATATCGGCTACGCCGCCCAGACGATGGGCATGACCATCGCGTCGCCAGTTTTCGACGGTGCATCTGAGGAAACGATCGAGAACGAACTGGAAAGGGCAGGCCTGCCGCGTTCCGGCAAGCAGCCGCTTCGCGACGGCCGCATCGGCGAGGAATTCGACCGCGAGATCACCGTCGGCTACATCTACATGCTCAAGCTGGCGCACCTTGTCGAGGACAAGATCCATGCGCGCAGTACCGGCCCCTACTCCCTCGTCACGCAGCAACCACTGGGTGGTAAGGCGCAATTCGGTGGCCAGCGCTTCGGCGAGATGGAGGTGTGGGCCCTGGAGGCGTACGGAGCCAGCCACATCCTTCAAGAGATCCTCACCGTCAAGTCCGACGACATCGTTGGTCGGGTCAAGGCGTACGAGGCCATCGTCAAAGGCGAGAACACGCTGGAAGCGGGTATCCCCGAGTCCTTTAGGGTTCTCGTGAAGGAGTTGGAAGGACTGGCGCTCGGAGTCGAGATCCAATCCGACGATGAGAATCGGATCGTCCTTGGCGAGGAGGATATCCCCGATATCCCCCTCGACCTGGGCATTCACCTTGAGCGCGACGAGCGCGAAGACATAAACGAGACGGGGCTCTAAATTACATGCTGAAACTCGAGAATTTCGACGCTCTCAAACTCTCCGTCGCCAGCCCGGAGATGACCCTCTCCTGGTCGCACGGTGAGGTGACCAAGCCTGAAACGATCAACTACCGAACCCTAAAACCGGAACGGGACGGTCTCTTCTGCGAGAAGATCTTCGGACCGCAGAAGGACTGGGAATGCCATTGCGGTAAGTACAAGCGGTACAGGTACAAGGGAATCATCTGCGATAAGTGCGGCGTCGAAGTCACGCGTAGCAAGGTGCGACGCGAGCGGATGGGTCACGTCAAACTGGCATCGCCGGTGTCTCACGTCTGGTACTTCAAGGGCATCCCCTCGCGAATGGGTCTGCTCCTCGACATGAGCCCGCGCGATCTGAAGAAGGTGCTCTACTTCGCCAACTACATCGTCGTCTCGGTCGACGAGAAGGCACGTCAGGACCTGCTCACCAAGCTGGATCCCAACACCAACGACCGCGTCATCGCGCTCCAGGCGAAGCTCGACACCCGCGACAGCGCCACCGACTCGGACATCGCGGCCAAGATCAGCGCCCGGGAAACCGCACTCGCCGAAGAACATCAGCAGATCGAAACCGAGATTGCTGAGCGAGTCGAGGCTCTCAATGCCTCAGCCCTGGACCTCGACGAGCGGATCCAGTCGAGCAAGGGCAAGAAGGCTCCCGCCAACTTCTCGCTCACCGACGGGAATGCCTCTGACGTCGTGGTCGCCAAAGGCACGGTCCTCAATGAGGATCTCGCCGTTGAAATCCAGCGACACACGCAGGAACGAATCGCCACACTAGATGAACTGCTGGCGAAGCGCATTCAGGATGCGGACGATGCGGCAGCCGCCGAAATCGCCCAGTGGCGAACCGACGCGACAGGCTCTGCGGCCGTGGCCCAGCAGGCGATCGCCAGCGAACTCGAGAACCTCAAGGAATCGCTTGTCAAGCAACGCGAGGAGCTGGAAGCCCTCTCGGTTCGCAATCTCCTGAGTGACGGTCAATACCGCGACTTCATCGAGAAGTTCGGCAAGACATTCAAGGCGAGCATTGGCGCCGCAGCGATCCGCGAATTGCTGAACCAGATCGATCTCGTCGACGAGGCGCTCCGGCTTCGCGAAGAGTCGAAATCATCGAGCGGCCAGCGCCGGCAGAAGGCGATCAAGCGCCTGCGCGTCGTCGAGGCCTTCCGCAAGTCGAACACATCGCCGGCCTGGATGATTCTCGACATCCTCCCGGTGATCCCGCCGGAGTTGCGTCCCATGGTGCAGTTGGACGGAGGTCGATTCGCCACCAGCGATCTCAACGACCTCTACCGCCGCGTCATCAACCGTAACAACCGGCTCAAGCGACTGTTGGAGTTGGGTGCACCGGAGATCATCGTCCGCAACGAGAAGCGCATGCTCCAAGAGGCCGTCGATGCCCTCATCGACAACGGTCGCAGGGGGCGTGCGATAACCGGCACCGGCAACCGTAAGCTCAAGTCGCTCTCCGACATGCTCAAGGGCAAGCAGGGGCGTTTCCGTCAGAACTTGCTGGGCAAGCGCGTCGACTACAGCGGACGTTCCGTGATCGTCGTAGGACCGGAGTTCAAGCTGTACCAGTGCGGGCTGCCCAAGAAGATGGCGCTCGAACTCTTCAAGCCGTTTGTAATGCGTGAACTTGTCAGCCAGAACTTCACCCAGAACATCAAGAGTGCCAAGCGGATGGTCGAACGTGTTCGCCCTGAGGTATGGGACGTTCTCGACGGTGTGATCCACAACCATCCCGTGCTTCTCAACCGCGCACCCACCCTGCACCGATTGGGTATCCAGGCGTTCATGCCGGTACTCGTCGAAGGTCAGGCAATCCAACTCCATCCACTCGTCTGCAAGGCCTTCAACGCCGACTTCGACGGTGACCAGATGGCGGTCCACGTGCCTCTCTTCAGCGGTGCCGTAGCCGAAGCCAAAAATCTCATGATGGCTTCCAACAACATCCTGAGTGCTTCGGACGGCAAGCCGGTCGTGGCACCAAGCCAGGACATCGTACTGGGCGCCTACTACCTAACCCAGGAACGGGAGCCGCAACCTGCCGACGACGACATTGACGCTCTCTCTCGCCTGCACGCATTTGCCACTATCGATGAGGCAGTGCTGGCGTACAGCGTCAACGCAGTCTCCCTGCAAGAGAATGTTCGCGTTCGACTGCCACGGTCGTGGTTCGAGCCACACCGTCCCGGCACTCCGACAGTCGAAGGGCAACGAATCGTAACCACAACTGTCGGGCGCCTCATCCTCAACGAGGTGCTGCCGCTAGGTGTAACCAGCACCGAGAGCGAGCTTCCCTCGATGACCTTCCGTAACGAAGGTCTCGATCTACGCAAACTTTCACAACTCGTCAAGGAGTGCTACGACCTCCACGGCGCCGAAAGGACCGCAACCCTCGCCAACGATTTCAAACGCCTGGGTTTCCGTTACGCCACCAGGTGCGGCGTTACCGTTTCGGCAATGGACATCAAGACGCCGGAAAAGAAAGCCGGCATCTTGGCGGCAGCCGAACTGGAAGTCGAGGAGGTGAATCTCCAATATCGTCGCGGCCTCATCACCGATGATGAGCGCTATCTCAAGACCATCGAGATATGGACTCGGGCTACCGATCTGGTGACCGAGGCGACGATGACATCGTTCGACAGGTTCCACTCGGTGCTGATGATGTCGCAGTCGGGAGCCCGCGGCTCCAAGCAGCAGATACGCCAGCTCGCCGGAATGCGAGGCCTCATGGCGGACCCGACGGGACGGATCATCGACTTGCCGATCAAGGCGAACTTCTCCGAAGGACTGACGGTCCTCGAATACTTCATCTCGACCCACGGAGCACGCAAGGGTCTTGCCGACACCGCACTGCGCACCGCCGACTCTGGTTATCTGACCCGACGTCTCGTCGACGTCGCCCAAGATGTCATCGTGAGAATCGACGACTGTGACACCAGTGCCGGCATCTGGATCGACCTCGCCGAAGACCTCGGCGAGCGGCTCATCGAACGCTACCAAGGACGCATCGCAGCCGAGGACATCCGCCTCGGAGCTGAGATAGTCGTTTCCGCCGGCCAAGAAATTGGCGATGAGGTCGCGCGACACATCTATCGCGAACGCCAGACCGTCGGACGCGTCAAGGTCCGCAGCATCATGACGTGCAAAGCCCGCGAGGGTGTTTGCCGTGCGTGCTACGGTCGCAACCTGGCTACAGGACGGCTCGTCGAGATCGGCGAGGCGGTCGGGGTTATCGCCGCCCAGTCGATCGGCGAACCGGGTACTCAGCTCACAATGCGTACGTTCCACACCGGTGGTGTGGCAACGGGCGGATCCGACATCACCCAGGGTCTGCCGCGCGTCGAGGAGCTCTTCGAAGCCCGCGTCCCCAAGGGCAAGGCTCTTATCAGCGAAATCGACGGCAATGTGGAGATCATCCGCAGCGAAGGCAAGACGCTCAAGCTGAAGGTCACCTCCCATGACGTCTTTGACAGCACCTACCCTATTGCGGAGAATACAAGTGTTGTTGTCGAGGATGGCCAGAACGTAGCCGAAGGCCAGGAGCTCACCAGGGGCGCCGACGACCAAGGCTCCGAGGTGGTCATGCGCAGCAAGTACGCCGGCGTGGCCCGGGTTTCCGCCGGGGAAGTGCTCATCCGCACCACCGACGAGGAGACCCGTGAATATGCGGCACCGGCTTCGGCCCAGTTCAAGGTCAGAGACGGCGATCAGATCCATGCCGGCGACCAGCTAACCGAGGGCTCCATCAGCCCGCAGGAACTGCTACTGGTGCGCGGCCGCGACGAGGTCCAGAACTATCTGGTCCGGGAAGTTCAGAGGGTCTACCGCAGCCAGGGCGTCGACATCAACGACAAGCACATCGAAGTCATAGTCCGCCAGATGATGCGCAAAGTGCGCATCGAAAACGCGGGAGACACCGAGTTGTTGCCCGGCGAAATCGTCTCCCAGTTCGAGTGGGAGGAGGCAAACGCCAAGACCCTCAGCGAGGGCGGTGAGCCGGCCATAGCGGCGACTGTCCTTCTCGGCCTCATCAAGGCGGCGCTCAACACAGCTTCGTGGCTGTCGGCAGCGTCGTTCCAAGAGACGACCCGAGTCCTCACCGAGGCCGCCATCTCCGGCAAGGTCGACAAACTGCGTGGCCTCAAAGAGAACGTGATCATCGGCAAGCTAATCCCTGCCGGAACCGGGCTGGACTACTACCAGAAGCTTCGCGAGGAAGCCCTAAGACTCTATGAGACGGACACAACAGATGCCACTCCGACTGAGGATGGCGTCAGTGAGGGGGATGCGAATGTCGACCTGCCCACCCCTGCCCCCGAAGCCGGAGAGCCGGCGTCCATCTAGGTATTAGATGACGAGCGGGTGCCGTTACCGTTCTGGTGGCGGCACCTGCGGATCAACAGGCGCGTCTCACCTGATTGCGCCACATTGACGCAAGTTCGTCGTCCACCAGTGCATCGAGGACTTCAGCGGCACCTTCACCATGGGTCTTGACCGTAACGATGTCAGCACGCCGCTTGACCACAGCTAGAGCATTCGCGACTGCGACAGCACAGCCGCACATGTCGAGCAGGGGAAGGTCGTTCTCGGCATCGCCAAGAGCCACCGTAGCCTCCGGAGACTTGTCCAACGCCGTGAGCACCACGCTCAGTCCCGACGCCTTATCGACCCCCGGCGGCATCACCATCAGAGATCCCTTGTTGTAGCTGAAATCCAGGTTGAGGCCCAGTTCATCCTGAGCTGCGACAACGCCATCGCGATAACCAATCCAGGTCGAAGCGATAACCTGGCCAACGTGCATTTCAGGCACATCATGGGCCCGACACACAGCCGCGAATTGATCCGGCAAGGGGGGGGCAAGGATCCGGGTGGAGGCGCCATCGCGATCATGAAGAACCGCCCCGTTCTCGGCCACAATGAAATCGAACACGTCGGCATCGGGGCAGGTAAAGCGCAAGCCCTCCAGCGTCCGCCCGGTTACGAGAACGAGCTTACGGCCCGAACCCGCCACTCTCCACAAGGCTGCAAGTGTCGCGGCGTGCAACTCACCATGCGTAGCCAGGGTACCGTCATAGTCGCTGGAGAGAACCGTAAAGCGCATCACTCCTATTGTGCCCCACAGTTACCCACCGTGCTCAGACGTGAATCTACGATCTCACCAGATCGAACGCAACCCGCACTTCGGTTCCACGACCTGCCGTCGATTGAATACTGAGACTGCCCTTTTCGAGACTGGCACGTTCCCGCATCGAGATCAGCCCTAGATGATTGGTGGTGTCGAGCCGTTCCTCAGTATTGGCAACGTCAAAGCCCACTCCGTCGTCGCGCACGGTTGCGATCACAGCGTTAGCGCCAAAGTCGATGACTACCTCGACATTCCTGGCTTGCGCATGCTTCTTAGCGTTGTTCAGGGCTTCCTGAATAATGCGAAAAAGCGTCTGCTCGTAATTTCCGGACAGACGGACCGCATCCCCGGTGACACGCAAGCTGGCCGCCATCGTGGGCCGGTTGTCGAACTCTGTGATCAACTTGCACATAGTCGGCACGAGACCCAGATCATCCAGCGTCATGGGCCGGAGATCGAAAATGAGCCGGCGTATGTCGTCCAGAACGGCTCGAACGTCGTTCTTGAAGTCGGCCAGTTCCTTGACCACCATCTGGGGATCGCGTGCGATCAGCCGTTCCAGAATCTCAGCCTGAAGAACCAGGTTGGACATCGACTGCGCCGGGCCATCATGCATGTCACGCGCGATCCGCATGCGCTCTGCTTCAATGATCTGGAATACCTGGCGGGAAGCCGAACGCAAACGCGTCGGCCCTGCATCGACCGGCGTCGCCAGGGCAACCAGATCGCTGAGTGCGCGAGACACGGAGAGTAAGGTTTCCCGCCCAGTCCGCAGATCGGCGAGCCGTGCGATGACATAACTCCGTTGCTCGCCGGCACCGATTACCTGGGCCTCGAGATCGGCTGCCAATGCATCGAGATCCTCAATCCGTGAGGTGACAAGCAACTGCGCACCGACGAGCGCGGCTGGATTCACAAGGACATTCATTTGGGCATCGGTCATGCAACGCCTCCCATCATATCCCGAGGGCACAATACTGCCACCGATGCCCAAGCAGGACGCTCAACGCCCCATGCCGATCACCAGATCCGCGGCTTACCGCGCCCTTGACCGTGTCACGCGTCCCAGCGGGCTGGTATTGAGCACCGTGCTGGTAATAATGCTGGCCGCCGTCACGAAGCCCGTCTTCGACCCCGACTTCTGGTGGCATCTGCGTGCCGGGCAGATCATTCTGGCAACTCACCACCTCATCCCAGGCGACCCATTCACCTACACCGTTGCCGGCCACTCCTGGACGATGCACGAATGGGCTACGGAAGTCAGCTTCGCCTGGCTTCACTCGGTCGGCGGACTTGGCCTCATCATCGCCGTGATAGCCGGCGTCACCTGGCTCGGCCTCTTGGCGATCTACATGCGCACGCGGCTTGACCGACCCAATCCCCAGATAGCCGCCGCCAGCATGATCATGGCGGCGCTCGTAGGCACGCCAATCTGGGGTCCAAGAGCCCAAATGATCACCTTTGCACTGGCAGCACTCGTCCTCCTACTTGCCGAGCGCCATCTCCGCAACGGGGGGCGCGCCATTTGGGTACTCGTGCCGGTGTTTGCGGCGTGGAGCAACCTCCACGGCGGATTCATCATCGGAATCGGTTTCCTGCTCATCATTGCCGTAGCAGAACTCGTGGGACACTGGCTGCAATGGCCCGGCAGCGCCGCACCCTCACGAGCCCGCACCTTGGTGTTCGTGGCGATAGCCGGCTTGGCAGCAGCCGTTGTCAACCCCAACGGCCCCAGCATCCTCATCTACTCGTTTGCGACCCAGGGCTCGCCGGTGCAACAAGCGAACATCCAAGAATGGGCTTCGCCTAATTTCCACGACTGGCAAATCTCCCTGCTCTATGCGCCCATGCTGTTGACGCTGATCCTGGCGATCATCCTCAACCGCCACCTTCGTGCACGCGAGGTTGCGCTGGTGGTGACAACCGTTGCATTGTCACTCCAGTCCGTCCGACACATTGCACTCTTCGTGGCCGTTGCGACACCGGTTTGGGCAACCCAGGCAAACCTGCTGCTCGACAAGTGGCGGATTCATCATCCACGCAGGGGAGCGCAACGATCCACCGCACCACTGTCCACCCGCATAGCGGCCTACTGCATTGTGATGGCCGTGGTATCCGGTGCTGCCGCATCCAGGGTTGTGGTTGCCGCCGCCCAGGCAGAGGACTCGCTCGCTTATGCAAAGGACTATCCGGTCTGCGCTGTCCGCTGGCTCGCCACCGCACCGCCCAATCTGAAGCTTTTCAATCAGTACGGTGAGGGTGGCTACCTTGCATACAAGCTGTCAAGTCGTGGTGACAAGGTCTTCGCCTTTGGTGACGCAGCTCTAATGGGTGACGACCTGCTTACCGAGTACATGCACGTCAGCAACGTCAAGTGGGATTGGGATGCGATTCTCGCCAAGTACCACACGGACATCGCCGTTGTCGACACCGGAGAACCAATCTCCAATGTTCTCGAACGCAGTCCGAGATGGGTCAGGCTATACGCCGACCCCAAAAGTGCGGCTTTCGTTCGCACCGACAGCCCGTTACGCCACCAGTTGCCGCCACAAACCGCGCTGCCCACCAACAGTGGCGATGTCTGTGTCGAATTGTCCCGCTCTCAACCGGACATTGGGTCATGACCAGATCCGTGACCCGCCGGCTCGGCAACACCGCTGTTATCACAGGCGCCGCTGGTCTAAGTCTGCTGGGCACAGTGCAGACCTTTCGTGACACAGATGTGTGGTGGCACCTGGAACTGGGCCGCTACATCAGCACACATGGAATCCCCATGCAGGAGCCTTTCGCATACACGCCACCAGCGCAACCGTGGGTCGGTCAGCAATGGCTCTACGAAGTGCTGCTGGCAAAGCTCGTCGGGATCACCCCAGTGCTGGCGTCGATCACCATGGGCCTCGCGGCTACTACCGCATTCATCATCGCCGCACGAACTCTTCCTCGTGACGTACGCATCCCTGTGAACTGGCTCGCATTCTCGCTACTTGTCAACGTCTTCGTCGCGGCCCAACTTCTAGGGGTACGCGGTCAGGTTATCACCGTGCTCGGTGTGGCGATGGTTATGTGGGTCATCGGGCGCTGGCGTCAGGGACAGAACCGGGTGCTATGGCTGCTGCCACCAATCCTCGCGATTTGGTGCAATCTTCACGCGGGGTTCTTTCTCGGCCTTGTCCTGCTTGTGGTCGCGATCGTATTGCCCCAGTCACCCCAGTGGGGGGGGCGGGGCAACCGACGGCTTCTGCTGCTGGCGACAGTGGCCACAGCGGCCAGCACGGTGCTGAACCCAGCGGGAATCCATCTCTACCAGTACGTCGCCAGCACATTTTCAAACTCGTCCATAACCACCCTCGTCACAGAGTGGTTGTCGCCCGATTTCCACAATCCCTGGCTGCGCTTCTTCGAACTCGATGTCCTAGCCCTGGTTGCGGCATGGGCGCTATCACCCGGAGGGCCCAAACTCGGCGATGTGGTTTTCGCAGGGGGGGCTTTTGTCGCCTCTCTAACGGCGCAACGCAACGTCTCAATTTTTGCCGTCATCGCCACCCCCCAACTGGCACGTTACGGTTTCGCGGCATGGGAAGCACACCGCCACCGGATCATTGGTGCCAAACGGCTAAAGCCCCCTCCCCTCGGAGCCGCAATCATCGGCGGTATTGCGCTGTTCGCCGCAATTGGCACCGGCGTAGCGGTGTCGCTGACCCCTGGACTTAGCGACCTGGCCAGTGGACGGTTCGAGGCTCAGAGGTATCCCAAAGCTGCTGTCGACTACGTCCTCAACCACTATCCTAACCAACGGCTGTACGCGAAGCTCGAAACTGGCGGTTATCTCGTCTACCGCATCCCCGAAAACCGCGTCGTACTCATATACGGAGAGACCGCGATATTCGGCACGGCAGGTATTCAGCGCTACCTTGACATCCACCTCTTGAGGCCCAACTGGACGTCACAACTGGCAGCAACACATGCCCATCACGCCATCCTCCCGAGCACGACTCAGGAAGTGGCCGCATTTCACGAAGTCGGTTGGCGCATCAACTGCTACGACGCCGCCAGCGACTACGTTGTGATGTCGGAAGACGACCTGTCGTCGATTACAGCCAGAGCCATCCCTTCGGATCCCCGACTGGCCCCAGCATGTTTGGGCAATCCTTAGCCGGGATCTGAAATTCGCCACTGGCAGGAGAAGACCATAATCCGTTTCGGGTAACACATCTGTGGTTGACTCGCCCCGCTTTCGTTACTTATCCCCACACCCGACCTCTAAGTCACAGCCTGGGACTAGGCTCAGTGCATGAGGGCGACGATCCCCCCACACAGTGCTGCCCTGATGGCTCCGATAACCGCTACCGCAGATCTTCCAGCCGTCGTGGAACATGATCGCCAAGTCGGAATCGAGCGAGTCATCGAACTGACCCGCTGGATTATTTTGATTATAGTCGCGATAGGGAACAACTTCTCAGGTAACGCCAATGGCTTAGTCACCAACGTGAATCTCCTGCTGGGAGTCTGGGCTCTGTTCAACTTGAGTGCCACAGTGTCACTTAAGTCCCATCACCTTCCAGAACGCTACACGCCGTTTGTCGTGCTCATTCTCGATATCGTCGTCGCGAGTGCACTGGTGGGCTTCACAGGGGGCGCGAGTTCCAGCCTCGGCATCGCCTTCTATGTGGCCATCATCGCAAGCAGCCTGCGCTACAGGCTCAGCGGCGCGCTCCTTTCGACCACGCTGACCAGCGTCATGTACCTTGAAATCGCCCTCCTGGCGTCAGGTCGCACGGCCGGTGACATTGGCGGGTTGCTGGCACCACGTCTATTCCTCTTCTACGTAATCGCTTTTGCTGCCGCTTTGATCGTGCACGAAGTCACCACAGCACGAGCCCGGCAAATGGAACAGGCCTACGCCCTGGAACATGCCGCAGCCGACGAATTGCGCGAGATCGACCGTATCAAGCGTGAATTCACGCTGCTCGCATCGCATGAGCTGCGTACGCCGCTGACCAAGATCAAGGCGTGGCTGACAATTCTGCAGGATGCTGGCGACCGCATACCCGAAAGTACGCGCAACGAGGACATCAAGGAACTCAGCGTCGAGTCTGAACACATGGGACGGCTGATCGACAACCTCCTCTGCATCGCTCAGTTGGAAGCCGATCAGATCCATATTGAGACTAGCTCCGTCACCATCGAAGCACTCCTCCATCACGTCCAAGAAAGCTTCGTCGATGAGAACGATTACAGGCGGATCTCCTGCCACATCGCTGTCGGGGTCAGCCACGTCATTGCCGACAGCGAACGGCTGGAGCTAGTACTCGCCTGCCTGGTCGATAACGCCCTGAAGTTCTCCCCCGTGGACAAGCCGGTAACGCTGACTGTTCACTCCGTCGGAGAGGACGTGCATATAGAGGTGCGCGATGAGGGACCGCGGATACCCGACACCCAGGTGGAGCAGATGTTCACGTCCTTCCATCAACTGGAATCGCCGCTTAATCGCCACCACGGCGGATTTGGCATTGGTCTGTACCTATCCCGCCAGTTGACCATACGGATGGGCGGCGAGATCTGGCTCGACCAGACGAGCCACGACGGAAACACGTTCGTGGTGGCGTTGCCAGGCTCTTAGCCTAAAGCCACCGTTCCAAGGTCGCCAAGACTTGGCAACGTGCTCGTTACCGCGTGCAGCTAGCCGGCCGGAGAGTGTTACGTTTCCACAAGACACTTGCCTTCCCGGCAGCCACGATTCCCACGGGAGGGATTGGAAGAGGCGATGATGACCACCTACTCGGACTCGCTGGCCGATCCCTCCACCAGCCTTGAAACCGCCCGATCAGGAACCGAGTCGACCGTCCTGGTCATTGACGACGATCCCTCGATGCGCGACATCCTCGCGGTACTTGGCAACCAGCACGGTTTCGCCATCGAGTTTGCCGACAACGGCACCGATGGACTTCTCCTAGCCGAACAGAACGACATCGACCTGATCCTTCTCGACCTGAGCCTGCCCGGAGTCACTGGATTCGACGTCTGCCGGCACCTACGCAGCGCCGGCGTCGAAGTGCCAATCATCATTGTGTCGGCGAGCAACGACCCGGTGGACATCGTCGTCGGACTCGAGATCGGCGCGGACGACTACGTGACCAAACCATTTCAGCTACGCGAACTTGCAGCACGCATCAACGCCAAACTGCGACGCCAGCGATCCGTCCAGACCCAGGTGAGGCCCGGACGCATGAAGTTCCCAGGTCTCATCGTTGACGTGGGCCGCCACGAGGTGCTACGCGACGGTCAGGCAATCACACTCACCCCCACCGAGTTCGACCTGCTCGCACTGCTCTCCGCATCGCCCGGACGGGTCATCTCGCGTTCCGAGATGATCCGGAAAGTCTGGGGACAAGATGCCGATCTCGACCTCCGGTCGGTGGATGCACACGTCTACCGGCTGCGCCGTAAGCTCGAACCTGAAGGCACACGGCCGACCTATGTCCACGCGGTACCCGGAATCGGCTACCGGTTCGAGCGTCGCGGCCTCAACGAGCGCCTGGCCGAGACCCGCAAATCGCGGTCACCCGGCTAGCAGGGCGTGAAAATCTGACGATTTTCACGCCTGGGTCAAGAAGGTGCCGGCTCACGGCGGGCGAAGCCCGCCTACTCCGGAGAATTGCTCAGCAGACTTCTAGAGGGACGGGGATACCACCAGCACCGATCTCGCCTGGGTCCTACGCAGACCGTGCGCCCGTGCTGGCAACACGCCGACCCTGCGCCAGGCTGATGAATTGACGCAACGCGTCGGCTGGGACTGGCCGCGTCATTACTTCGTGGAGTAGTTGCCTGGCCAGATCGAGAAGCTCAGGATCGGGCAATTCGCCTTTTCCCGAGGTCGCCACCACCCAACCCGACGAGAACCACAGCGCAGTTTCGAAGGCAAGCCCACTCATGGTCAGCCCGTTGAGCAGCGATTCGGTGATGCGCGAAAGCGGTCGCTTGGCATTGGTGACACAGATACCGCGAATCCTCTCAAGCGCACCCAACTGTTGTGCCAAGCCAACGGTGAGCGCCGCTGCCCGCAGCGACAGGATGTCCAGAGCGGTTGGCACGACGATCCGATCAGCCACCGCAATGGGCCCTAGCAGCGACGGCTCATGCGGATGCGTGTCTAGGAGGATGATGTCGACATCGGCCAGGACCGGGTTGAGGATCGAATGCAACTGGCCTTCGAGCAAGGACTCGTGGTTGAGACTGCGGTGCCCCGCAACCGTACGAATTCCCAGCGGATGCTCTATGAGAGCATCGCGTAGGGAGACACGACCTCGCAGCACGTCCGCAATCGAAACTGTGCGCTTGGCTTTCTCCAGGGCATTGCTGAGACCACCAGTGGGATCGAGATCGATCGCAATCACCCGAAAACCCTGGGCCACCGCCGCCGCCGCCAGTGCATATGTCGTTGTCGTCTTGCCAACGCCACCCTTCAGCGACGCAACCGTGATTATTTCCGCAGCCATAACCCTAGTAGAATATCGGGTCATGGCCACCACAGCGCCCTTTGTCAAACTCCTGCGACAACTTGCGACCGCCAAGGATGCCTACCTGAGTGGTGCCCTCGACATCACGTGGGATGGTGGCCAAGCCACCATCTTCTTTGTGTTCGGCCAGCCCACCCACGCCACCTTCGAGGCTGACGGGGTAGAACCGCTGGTGGGACAAGCGGCATTCGACGCCTTGTTGTGCAGCCTGCCACGGCAATTCACAGTTGCCCCATGGCGCAAGACCATGGTCGACCAAGAGACCCTGACCATGTCAATCGATGAGCTGATGGAACCCATTGCCCAACTCACCGGTTCCCACTCGGCACAAACAGCAGCCCCCGTAACCAGCGACCGCAAACCGCAGAGCCTCAAAACCCAGCCCCTCGAAGCCGATGTCGATTCCGAATTGGGATTCTCCCTGGAAGACTTTCCGCTGCTGCCGGCGGGAGAACCAATCTGGTCGGACTCTGCGGTCAACGTGGTGCACCTGGATCTCCTCATCCCCAAATTGCCGACGTCTCTCATCGTCCTCACGGGTCCCAAGCTGCGCGCAGCGGCTGTGATCCTGAATGGCCAGATCATCGACGCAGTGTGGGTCGACGAACAGGAGCACGCCGTCGGCGAAGGCGCGGCCATGGCACTGATCGGCGCGCGCGAAGGCACCGTATCCTGCTACCGCATCGACGACCCCCGCCTCGTAGAGGCGATCACCATGCTCTGGCGCTGCCCGGCAAGGTATCGAGACATCAGCACCGCCTGGATTGACCCGCAGGAGTTTCTCGACAATCTGCTCACGGGCCGGAATGATTGCGCCTTACGCCTCGACGGACCCACTCCCGCTATCGCGCTCTTCATGAACGGCGAGTTCATCGCCAGCTATAACGCCACCGATCGAATCCCATCAACTTCGCCTGCCGCATTACTCGAGTTGCTGGGCGCCGGCACAAACACGATCACCATCTTCCAACGTGCCAGCGACAAGGCAGTTGGACGCGCCGCGGGGGAGGACGCATATCACGCGTACACCGGACCCAACGCCGCATCACTGGACTTAGCACCCAGCTATGCGGCCGGAGCGGCGGCGATCGCAATCGCCGCCGACACATCAGGTGGCGACGCGGGAAATGGGCAAGTCGAGGAGGCCGGCCGCACCGACGAGTTGCCCTTGGCGAAGGACGCGGAAAAGACAGCTCCGGCCCCGGCCCTACCCGTTGAGACGAGTCCTACAGTCACACCGGCCGAGGTCGCCACGCCAGCCCCGTTCTTCTACGGGTTTTCCACCAAGACCTCCGTCCCAGTGCCGTCCCAGGAGAACGCCATCGGTCAAGACGTGGATCCGTCAGTGGCGCACCGCAACGCCGAATTCGATAGCATCAAACGAGATCTCATTCAGATCGGGATTCTTTGGTTGGGCAACGATGACGTCGGACCGATCGCAGAGTTGATCCAAAGTACGAAGCCCTCAGTGGATGACTTCGCCACCACCATCAATGCGATAAAGGCCATCAACCTGGCCAACCACGACCCCTCGGTGATTCGCGCTATGGCCCGGGAGATGCACTACCACGCGGCAGAGTATCTTTCGGGCACATAGGGTTCAGGGATGAGGAGCGTTCGCACGTGACTGAAGACACCCGTCCCAAGTTCGACACGCACTACCTGGAAGCGCTCGGTCCGCTTCGCCCCCTCGTCGAGGACGACAGCCTGACCGAGATCATGATCAACGGCCCGGAAATGGTGTATGTAGAGCGCCAAGGAAAGCTTCTGCTCACCGACATCCGCTTCGATGACGAGAACCATCTCCGCAGCATCATCGACACCATTGTCTCGTCGGTCGGTCGTCGAGTTGACGAAAAGGCACCCTTGTGCGATGCACGTCTCCTCGACGGCTCGCGCGTTAACGTGGCGATCCCACCAATCGCCATCGATGGAGCGCTACTGACGATCAGAAAGTTTGCCAAGGATCCCTACCAGGCATCCGACCTCATCGCGTTTGGGACCCTGTCAGAAGAGGGGGCCGCCTTTCTCGAGGCCTGCATCCTGGCGCGAGCCAACACCCTGATATCAGGCGGTGCGGGCACGGGCAAGACGACGCTTCTCAACATCTTGTCGGGGTTCATTCCCGATGACGAGCGAATCGTGACGATCGAGGACGCTGCGGAGCTCCAGCTTCATCAAGAACACGTCTGCCGGATGGAATCTCGCCCCGCAGATTCCAGCGGTAGGGGCCGCATCACCATCCGGGATCTCGTCATCAATTCTCTCCGCATGCGTCCCGATCGCATTGTCGTCGGCGAATGCCGCGGTGGTGAGGCTCTGGACATGCTCCAGGCGATGAACACCGGCCACGATGGATCAATGACCACCATCCATGCCAACAGTTCCAGAGAATGCCTATCCCGCCTGGAAACCATGGTGCTCATGGCAGGAACAGATCTGCCACTCAAGGCAATTCGTCAACAGATTGCCGCCGCCATCAACTTGGTGGTGCACTTAGGCCGGCTTCGAGACGGCTCCCGAAAGATAACCTCGATAACCGAAGTCATCGGCATGGAGGGCGACACCGTCACCATGCAGGAGATCTTCCGTTTCGATTCCAAAGGTGCCGACCGGCAAACCGGCAAGATCATCGGAGAGATCGCCCCTACCGGCATCCGCCCGCAGATCATCAACCGCCTCTTCGACATGGGGATCGCGATCCCACCGCGTCTAGCGAGACTCTTCCCAGATCGGCGTCACTGACATAGGGTTCAGTGACGCGAGACGGTTCAGCGGACTGCTTCAACGATGCCGATCGGTCTTTGGAACATCGAGTCAGGTAAACCCTCGCCCTGAGCCTTCAGATGGTCAAGGTAGTGCGGAATCACTCCGGTGGCATGCATCGAGCCGAGTACGCGACCCTCTAGGTCCAAACCGGTCTGTTTGAATCTGAAAATTTCCTGTAACTCGACGTGGTCCGTGCCGAGCCCCAGCACCTCGGTGATGCTGACGATCTTGCGCGTGCCATCTCGTAGGCGTGACTGGTGGACAATGATATTGAGCGCAGCGCCAATCTGTTCGCGAATCGCGCGCGAGGGCAACTCTGCGCCCGACATGAGAACCATGGTTTCCAAACGAGACAGACACTCTCTGGGATTATTGGCGTGCAGCGTGGTCATGGATCCATCATTGCCGGTGTTCATCGCCTGGAGCATGTCCAGAGCCTCACCACCTCGACATTCGCCGACGACAATGCGGTCGGGACGCATGCGCAACGCGTTTCTGACGAGATCCCGAATGGTGATACGCCCTCTGCCTTCGACATTGGCAGGACGAGCTTCCAGCGTCACGACGTGTTCCTGTCGAAGCTGGAGCTCCGCAGCGTCCTCGATCGTCACGATTCGCTCGTCATCGGGAATGAACCCCGACAAGATGTTGAGCGTGGTCGTCTTCCCCGAGCCGGTTCCCCCACTGACCACCAGATTGAGCCTGGCACGCACGCAGGCGCGCACGAAAGTCAACATGTCCTCGGTCGCAGAACCCAAGCGAATCAGATCATCAGTTGTGATCCGCTCCCTGGCGAACTTTCGGATTGTGACCGTGGGGCCGCGAAGCGCCAGTGGCGGGATGATTACGTTGACGCGCGAGCCATCTTTCAGGCGGGCGTCGACCATGGACGACGCCTCATCGATGCGACGGCCGATGCTGGTGACTATGCGGTCGATGACCTGCATCAACTGCTCGGTACTTTCGAACTTAGCCTCACTCAGTGTTAGCTTGCCCTCCTTCTCGACGAATATCTGATGGGGGCCATTTACCATGATTTCGGTGATTTCCGGCTGCGCGAGAAGATCTTCAAGCGGACCGAGCCCAAGGACATCGTGAACTACGGCCTCGACGATCCGTTGCTTGTCCCGGCTCGTCATGGGTATTGCCTGTTCCGCGGCCACCTCGTTCACCAGCTTGGTTATGCGCTGGCGTACCTGCACCGCAGACGCCGAGGCCGGATTTCCGGCCAATTCATCAACCAGGCGTCGCTTTATGGTCGCACTCAACCCGGTACGACCTACTCCACCAAGAGCATTCTCAGCCGAGGGCCCGCCACGGCCAGTGCCCGTACGTTCGAGAAGCGACATCGCTATACGAGATCCTTACGAATTCTGCCAACCCAGGTCAGGCATCAGAACCTGCCTGTGTGAATGAAACTACATCCCCCACAGCCTTGCCCAAGACCCGAAACTGCAACGATCCTGTTGAAAACAACTGCTCACCAATCCCGAGCATATCCCTCAATACCTCGCGCCAGCAGTGCTCGGATCCCTGCCGGGGGCAGGGGTTCGGAAAACAGGAACCCCTGGCAGACGGTGCAACCCTCCGCTTCGAGCCGTCGCAACTGTTCCATCGTCTCCACACCCTCGGCGATCACCCTAAGCTTGAGGCTTCGCGCCAGTGCAACCAAAGCCCGCACCAGGGCATTGGTATCGGCAACCAAAGGCGACTGGTTGGGGAAGCTGCGATCGATCTTGATGGTCGTAACGGCGAGACTGTTGAGTTGAGATATGCACGAGTAGCCGGTGCCAAAGTCATCGAGAGACACGGATATGCCCAAGCCGGCGAGTTGCCGAAGCGTCTCCGCCGCGACCTCCACGTCGGCCATCACTGAACTCTCCGTGACCTCCAACTCCAGGCTGGAGGCTGGCATATCAGTCTCGCCAAGGATGGTTTTAACCTCCTCCACGAAGTTGGGCTGAGCCAATTGGCGGGCCGAAACATTCACCGAAACGGTCATGCTGGGCAGCCCCTCGCCGCGCCATCGGCGAGCTTCTAACAGTGCAGTTCGCAATACGTGTAGACCGAGAGCCAGAATCATTCCCGTTTCTTCGGCCACAGGAATGAAGCGCGACGGCATCACGCTGCCCAGAATTGGGTGCTCCCACCGGGCCAGCGCCTCGACGCCGATGATGCGACTGGTGGCGACATCCACGATGGGCTGGTAGTGAACCGCGACCTCGTTCCGGCCGACCGCGCCGTGCAACTGCTGCTCTAACAGGGTGCTGAAAAACCCGTCCCCGTGAGACCGCTTTAGAGCGCACCGGCCGGCTAGCCCCCGCCCTGTCCCCAACCAGCACACCTGCGGTGGTAATCACCACCGTAACCCCATTCAGATCCAAACTGCGGTGCGATGACCACGCTATTTGATGGCGCCGCCCAAGCAGATCGACGAGAGAGGCTTCGACGTGGCCTGTGGCTCCGCTTTCAGCCGCATATTCCAAAATACGTTTAACGTGGGATCGGTCCTCCGGAGCAACGAAGACCTTTTGCCATAGCCGGCCATCAGCATCGCCCCAGGTGAGACCCGCCAGGTGAAGCAGTGCGGGATTAGCGTAGACGAGATGTCCTTCGGCATCTGTAACCGCCACGAGAGGCTCGCGACGGATTGCCTGCGAAGCCGCAGGGCCAGCCGACAGCATTCCGTCCCAGGAACCTTCAGCACCGCGGTCAACAGGAGACGTGCCGTCGGAGAACATCTATTCCTAATACGCGGTATGAGATCCAATCTGGAATGATTGCCATGAATGTACGGGCCTCCACCCACCCCGTCAGCCGCCTATAGTGCCCACTACCCGCGACGACATTCATGATCGACAATTGGACGGTCAGAACACGTTCTACGCGCCGAAACGAGTGTAAGTGATGCCAGACCGGAATTACGCGACATTCTCTGAGATCGCTATCATCCAACAGGGTTGGAATGATTCCCTGGCCGTGATCGCGCCTGACATCGAGGGTCTCGACACCGCCCTCGAAAACGGCTTCAACCGGCTGAGTGAACGCGGCGAACTCGACGAAGACCACCTCCTGGCATTGGTGGAATCCGCCGCCCACATGGCAGCGCAGGCCACCACGCCAGAAGTAGGTGAGGCCCTGCTGAAACGGCTGCGGCGCACCACCTACGAGTACCTCCTCGCCCTCGACGCCATACGCGAAGTGGCCAATCTGCGCGATGCCGGCGGCCCTGCCCCTGACAACATCACCGTTGATCCCTCGTCGCTGCTCATCGGCGCCGAAGAAGTCGCCGAACTGTCCAGAACCACGCCTGTCGATTTGCCCGCAAACATCGACAGTGCAACATTCGAAATCGCACCCCGAATCGGCTTCCACCTCGAAGAGCCTCATGCGGCTCCACGGCCTGACGAGAGGCAAGACTCTGCCGGCGACATCTCAGCCACAAGTATCGAGCCAGAGACGCTCGTCACAGGAATCGCATTGGTAGGTGCCGGTGACGCCCCCCCCACGCACAACACCGATGTCGACCTCTCTGCCGAACGCCGGGAGCTCAATTCCCATCTCAAGAAGAAGCACTTCGATAAGGCGATCTCCCTGCTGTGGCGGCTGGCCAATGACGTCGGCGGACGCGCGGTCGCCGAACTCGCGCTTGATGCCGGCGACCGCTGCCGTTCGCTGGGTAAGTACCCCTCTGCCACCAACTGCTACGTCACCGCGTCACGTGCCGACCCGATCTACGAGATACCCTGGATCCGCCTTGCCGAGGTGTGCATCGAGGAGAACGACATCGATATCGCGGTCTCTTACCTGGAACGCGTGGCCCGCCTGACACGTCTACGTGGAGACACACAAGGCACGCTACGCACCTACCGCAAGATCGTCAGCATCGCCCCACACCGAGAGGACATCTTGGAGATTCTCGTCCGCGCCCAGAGCACGGGCCATATCAAGCCCTGAGCCGGTTCCCCGGCACTGCCGTCAGGGTGGCGCCCGCCAGACGATCAAACGCACCCCTGGCACAGTCTTCATATAACCAGACCTATAGGTCATACTTTCCCCTACAACGATCGTCGCCTTGAAGTGAAACCTCATCTTTTAGGGGAGACAGGCCAGTGTCGATTTCGGGATCTCGACCCGTCAACCGGAGAATCCTCTCCGTCGCCATCATCTTGGCGCTACTGGCATTTGGCGGCACGCTCTACATTCTGAAAGGAAGCGGAGGAGGATCCGTAACGAAAGTTCTCGTCGCCAAGAGCGACCTTCATGCGGGCACAAAACTATCCGCCGACTCGGTGCAGGTAGTCGACGCGTCAACGAGTTCGGTTCCGAACAACGCGTACGTTGACCCACGTCAGGTGGTCGACAAGACTCTGGCCATAGATGTGCCGCAGAACAGTCCGATGACACCGACGCAGTTCTTGACACCCGGTTCGGCCATCTCCAGAGTGGCCACTGGTGGTAGCAACCTAGACATCACGCCCGGCTACGTCACACTGACAATCCCGGCTGCCACTACGTTCACGCAGCCGCCCAACACACAGCCATTCACCCTTACGGGACTGAGCAGCGACCTCGTCAGCAACGGGTTCTTCATCCAACCCAACGACCACATCGACATCCTCGTGGCGATCCCGACTGCCAATGGACCCGTGATCCGCTACGGGTTCCAGGACGTCCGCGTCCTGAAGGTGGGTGACAGCGGCACGGCCACCACAGCGGTTCCCACCACATACCTCATTGAACTCCCAAGGTCTCAGGCTGAGGCAATGCTGCAGCTGGTCAACGTGACCTGCAACCCCGCCAGCCCGACTCCTTGCAACTCGCCAACGATCGTCAAGTATGTACTGCGCCCCGCCTGCGAAGCCGGCGATCGCAACTACGCCACTGACGTTAAGACGCTCAAGGGCCAATGTGGCATCAACCCCTACCCCAACTACTTGCCCACAACCAATACTGAGATTCCGTCCGTGCAGGATCCGGGATCTTCGCCTCAAACAGCGATTCAGGGGCTGCTCCAAACTCCGTGAGCCCTGAGGGTGATTGGATGAGCATTCACAACGCGGAGGCCCTGCGGTGAGCCCGTTGTCCCTAGTGGTGGCTGTGCTGGCCGCGGGGTCGATTTTCGCCTTCGTTGCCTTCTTCATGAGTGGTTCCAGCAGCTCCGAAGCAACACAACAACGGCTCAACCGCTACGCAGGAGACGTCATCAACGTAACCGGCTCTGGTGCCATTGACGAAGTCAAGGCACCGACAAACTTCCGCGACATCTTCGGCCGCCTCACCGGGGCGCTCAATCCACTCCTGGCACGGACATCTCGCACCAGTCGACTTGCCGACGAGCTGCAACGTGCCGATCTGCGTATCAAGTCGTCGGAGTGGCTACTTGCGGTGGTGTGTTTGGGACTCCTGCTGGGACTGGGCCTGTTACTGCGCTTTGGTAGTTCCGTGATGCTCGCCGTCGGACTGGTCGTCGTCTGGGTGGTCAGCCGCGTCTTCCTTCGCGTCCGCCAGCACCACCGCTTAAACGCATTCAATGGCCAGCTCGGAGACACCATCCTCCTCATCAGTAACTCGCTAAAGGCCGGCTACTCGTTTGGACAGGCAATGGCAACCGTGGGCAAAAGTGCCTCGGCACCCATCGGCACCGAATTCACCCGAGCGACCCGCGAGGTTCAACTCGGCATCACCGTCGACGATGCGCTTACCCATATGGTTGCACGCAACCAGTCGGAAGACCTCGACCTACTCATAACCGCCGTGAAGATCCAACACGTTGTCGGTGGCAATCTCGCCGAGATCCTCGACACCATCGCGTTCACGATCCGCGAACGCGTCCGTATCCAAGGAGAGATCCGCACGCTCACGGCACAGGCCCGCATGTCGGGTTGGATCATCACGGGACTGCCCATTGCACTAGCGGCCTTTCTGAACGTCATTTCGCCCAGCTACTTTCAGCCCATGCTCACCCACAGCACCGGTCTGGCCGTTCTTGGAGTCGGCGTGGTCTCCCTGGGGATCGGGGTCTTCCTGATGCAGAAATTGGTAAAAATCGAGGTCTGACATGAGTCCGCTCGCGTTTGTCGTAGCCCTCCTTGCGGCTGTGGCGGTCATGCTCGCCTTCCGCGCCCTGATGGGCCCTCAACAACGGGGAACGGACCTGCTGGAGGCTCGCCTGGCGCAGTTCAGCGCGAGCGGTCGCACCATCACCAATCTCTCCGAGATCGAGATATCACTGCCTTTCTTCGAGCGAGCTATCCGGCCGATATTCGACAAGCTCGGAAAGCTCACGACAACGCGAATGCCGGCCCAGTCGCAGCAGGCGCTCCAAGATAAGCTCAACCTGGCCGGTCGACCTCTTGGCCTTACCGTCGGAGGTTTCCAGGCGCTTAGGATCATGTCGCTCGCCGTCTTTGCTGGCGGATTCTACGGCTTAGCCATCCTTCTGTCCCTACAGGGAACCCAAATGCTATTAGCCCTCATATTTGGTGCGGTTATTGGCATGTTGCTGCCGCTCTCGATGCTCTCCCGGGCAGCACGTAAGCGGGAAAAGGAGATAGCCCGCAGCCTGCCCTCCGCACTAGACCTGCTCACCATCAGCGTCGAAGCGGGCTTGGGCTTCGACGCCGCCATAGAACGGGTCACCGACAAGTACAAGAACCCGCTCACGGCGGAGTTCAATCAATTCCTCAATGAGACCCACCTAGGCAGACCACGTTCCGAAGCGCTGGAGGACATGGGGCGACGGACCCACTCCAAGCCCTTCAACACCTTCGTACAAGC
>JACWAJ010000042.1 GCA_014874355.1 bacterium
TCCAGGACTGCCGGTGAGGCCAGATTCTCCGAGGGGATCAACTCCAGCGTCTCTTCCTGGCGGCGCAACTCGGCGTCGAGGAGTCCGGCCGTTTCGGAGTCGACAGCGGCCAGATGCGGTTTGTCGGCAACCGGATGCATCAGACCGTTTGGTACTGACGACATCGTGACTGTCGGGCTCGTCTCACTCACATTAGTCCCCTATTGGAACAGCCTCTAAGGTGGCGCCCCATTCAGAACGAGACGCAACCCGGCGACACTGATCGGCCCCTCGCGAATGATCCGAGGAGGGTCGATGCCGCAGTCGATGATAGTGGAGGCCACGCCACCTCCGCGACCACCGTCAATCACGATGTCGGCATCGGCGCCCAGCGCAGCGGCAACTTCGGCCGCAGTTCGAGGTGCGGACATGCCGTGGCGGTTGGCACTGGTCGTCGCCAGGGGACCGGTAAAACCGAGCAGTTCATGCAGTAGCGGATGCGCCGGCACGCGTACCGACAAGGTTCGCCCGGCTCGCGGCACGCACAGACGCCTCTCGCCCACGGGAAGCACAAGGGATAGCGGCCCCGGCCAGAACCGGGAAGCCAGAGCCTGGGCCAGCGTCGAGATCTCTACCAGACCCGTAAAGGCACCCGCATCCGCTCCGAGCAGGGTCAACTCAAGCTCCGGTGGACGGCGTTTGATGGCATAGATCCGTTCCACTGCCAAGGCATTCGATGGATCGCAAGCCAACCCGTAGACGGTATCGGTGGGGATGGCGATGACGCCACCGCGGCGGATGATCGCAACCGCTCGCGTCAGATCCTTGGCAACCACCAGCCCACCGTACCACCCAAGATGGAGGGCTCACGCGACCAAGGCGGGAGCACCTCGCCCGAAAGCAGATATCGACACGGGCCTTTTGTCGCCAAACACCACAGATGCGTATAGTTGCCGGAGCCCAACGGGTTGACCCAATCGATGTGTGGAGGCGTGATGCCGGTACGACGGCGATGGCGCGATTACTCGACCGTTGCAGGACATCGGCCCGTCAAGGAGTTCCTGGCCAGGCTGAGCGATATCGACAGCGCTCGTGTCGTTGCCGCAATGCGTCATGTTGCCGAGTGCTATTTGCCACGGAGGGCCGCCACAACACGATCCTTCTCGCTCTGGATGCATTTTCGAAGAAGACCCAGCAGACACCAATGCATATCGTTACGGTTGCGAGCGGTCGGCTCAGGGACTGGCGTTTGCGAGGCCTGGGCTCCCGAACTGAGCGTTGACCGTGAACACAGCGATATATCGCTACCACTCGCCAGGGGAGTTGAGGCGCCGGTCAGCACCTCGTGACCTCGGATCGTCTTCGGATGCTACTTCTCGCCTATGGCAACGACTCGATCTTGACCGGAAAGATCCTGACATAGCCGTACGGACGTATCCGGCCACGTAGTCGCTGCCAGTTCGACAACCTGAGCCGCACGGCGCGGATCGACCTCCAGGGCCACCATTCCGCGTGCTCCCAGGTGCGAAGCGGCAATCCTGATCACCTCGCGGTACGACTGCAGCCCGTCACCGGTATCCACCAGGGAGTGACGCGGCTCATGGTCACGAACATCAGGCATGAGTGTCTCGACCTCGCCGGCCAGGACGTACGGCGGATTGCTCACCACGATGTCGAACTCATCGGAATCCGCAAGCGGCTCCGCCCACGAACCAAGCCGGAGTTCCACCCGCGCCAAGACACCCAGGGCGCCGGCATTGTCCCGTGCCACTTGCAGCGCCGCCTCCGAAATGTCGGTGGCGACCGCGACGGCATCCGGGATCTCCGCCAGCAGCGTGAGCGCGATGCAGCCACTGCCGGTGCCGATATCGAGAATTCTGAGTGCAGCGTCACGATGCCTCGCCCAGTTGAGTACCGCTTCGATCAGTGTCTCGGTATCAGGACGCGGGATGAGGACTGCCGGAGTAACCGCGAAGGGCCGACCGTAGAACTCACGCCTGCCGATGATGTAGGCGACGGGTTCTCCCCTCCCCCGGCGCAGCACCAGGCTGCGAATGGCCGACGTGTCGGCAGCGTCCAGAGGTCGATCGAACTGCAGGTAAATGTCCAGACGTCGCATCCCCAGAGCCTGCGCGGCGAGCAGCTCGGCATCAAGCCGCGGCGTGACGCTGCCGTGTGAGCCCAGGTACGTGGTCGACAGCCGCACCACGTCGAGCAGCGTGCGCCTCACCGTGACTTCACTACTTTCCGGGCCGATGCTCATCACGTTCTTACCGCCTGCTCAACGTCTCCGCCAGCAGGCGACGGGCCTCATCCTCGCGCATGAGCGGCTCGACCAGGAGGCCAAGCTCGCCATCCATCACCTTCTGCAGTTGGTGCGTGGTGAGGTCGATCCGGTGATCGGTGATGCGCGACTGTGGAAAGTTATAGGTGCGCACCTTGTCACTGCGATCACCTCGCTTGACCATCGATCGCCGCGTCTCTGTCAACTCCGCCTGACGCTCCGCCTCCGCCAGATCGTAGAGCCGGGCGCGCAAGACACGCAGGGCCTTGGCCTTGTTCTTGTGCTGCGACTTCTCGTCCTGGCAGGTGACCACCAGCCCCGTCGGAAGATGGGTGATGCGCACCGCGGAGTCGGTCGTGTTGACGCTCTGCCCACCCGGTCCCGTGCTGCGATAGACGTCGATTTTGAGGTCGCCCTCGTTCACTTCGACTTCGACCTCGTCGGCCTCGGGCAGCACCGCCACCGTCGCCGTCGAGGTGTGGATACGCCCTTGGGATTCGGTCTCGGGAACGCGCTGCACACGATGCACGCCCGACTCGAACTTGAGCTTCGAGTAGGCGCCACGCCCATTGACCTCGAAGATGACCTCCTTGAACCCATGCGTGCCGGATTCCGAAGTGTTGAGAACCTCGATACGCCAGCGCTGGGCCTCGGCATAGCGGATATACATACGGAAGAGGTCGGCCGCCCAGATTGCAGCCTCATCCCCCCCGGCGGCACTGCGGATCTCGACCACGACATCGCGCTCGTCGTTGGGATCGGAGGGGAGCAACAACAGATGGAGTGCTGTCAGGGCTTCATTCTCGACACAGCGCTGGAGGCGCACCTCGTCTTCGGCCAGAGCCACCAGATCGGCATCTTGTTCGCCACGAGTCATGGCTTCGGCCTCGTCCGCCGCCTTACGCGCGGCACGCCAGCGACCTCCCGTCTCCACGATCTCGCGCAGCCGGGCCTGTTCCTGCGCCATCCTCTGGACACGGTCAAGATCCGAGAAGGCGTCGGGCTCGGCGAGCTGGACGGATAGCTCCGAGTAACGGGCCTCGAGTTCTCCAAGGCGACCCTCGATGCCCTTCACGTCAGTTTTCCACGGGTTGGCTGCCACCGCTCAAGGCGGAGGGGTCGTGCTGTTCGGACACCGTTTCACCCTCAGCCCCACGCGCAGCGTCAAGCGCAGCGATCGAGACCTCGATCTGAGAGTCATCTGGCTGGCGGGTGGAGAGCAATTGCGCTGCCAGCACGGGGACGAGAAGGACACGCCCCACCAGCGTGTAGCGGATCTTGGCCAGACCCCGGATGCCCTCATAGGCCACCGCCGCGACCACGGGCACAAGCAGAATCTGGAGCCCGATGCGTACCAGTAGCGGGAAAACGGCCAGGGGTATGAAGACGATGATGCTGGCAAGCGCCACCACGACAAGGAAGCCCGTGCCACAACGCGGATGCAGGCGGCTGCACGAACGCACGTTGGCGACCACTACGTCGGCACCGGACTCCAGGCAGTTGATGGCCTTGTGCTCGGCACCGTGATAGGCAAAGAGGCGGCCGATGCTCGGGATCATTCCGATCACCAGTAGATAGCCCAGGATTATCGCGGCCCGGGCAGCACCTTCGGTCAGGATCGTATACATCGATACCGACGTGTGAGCGGGGCCGAGCAGGGATTGGCCCGGATGGACCCATTGACCTATCAGCGCCGGTGCGCCGATGAAAAGCAGCAACGCAAAGATCACCGAAAACCCGACCGTCAGTCGCATGGCGCGCGGCGTCAACTCGATGTCATCGCCGAGTTGCACATTGGCCGACCACCGAAGCGCGCGCATCCCGAGATGGAGCATCTCGACCAACCCGGCCACGCCCCTAAAGAATGGCCGCCGCCAGAGGGAACTCGTATAGATGCGAGAATTCAACATCTCCCGGCAGACGACGATATTGCCCTCGCGAGTGCGCGCCGCCACGGCGTAGTGGTGCGGACCGCGCATGAGCACACCCTCGATGACCGCCTGCCCTCCGTAGAAGAAGGTCTGCGGTGGAGCAGCGGCCGCACTGACGGCGATCGTCATCAGATAGTCGAGCAAACCCGGCCGGCGGCGACACGTTTTCATGTCGACATCATCCCAGAGCGCCCACCATTCCGGCGTGGCGACAGGGTTGTCAGCCCTTGCCTGCAGCCTTCTGGGCGCGACGCCGGAAGCGTTCCACCTGACCGGCGGTGTCCACGATGCGCTGGGTGCCGGTGAAGAACGGATGGCAGACGGCGCACACCTCGGTCTTAAGTTCCGACTGGGTCGATCCCGTCGTGAAGGTGTTGCCGCAAAGGCAGGTCACCGTCGCAGCGGTGTGGTATTGGGGGTGAATACCGGATTTCATGAGCAGACTCAAATGAGGGGGGACGAACGCCCCGAGGATAGCACGCTATCACCCGACCACGAATCATTCTTGAGACAGACTGAAACTTCTGGGCTACAATTGCCACTGATTTGTCGTAGTGATTGTCCGTGCCGTGTCCGTGTCCCACCAGTAAGGTTCTTAAACGTACACGACAGAGTTCGCGTCCTCACCATAAACTCACCAAAAGGAAATTCAGATGGGTTCTCAAGCTGGATTCACCGACGTCTGGGGACGCAACACGTTCTCCGGCATTGACGCTGGGCCCGAGAAGGGTCCTGGAAATGGTCCGGGAGAACCGTCAGGGGCGATAGCTCCAGATGTTGCCAACCGCAAAATCTATTTCTCGGGATCCATCAATGCGATGTCCGCCCTCCAGCTTTGCACCACCCTGCGCAAGTTCGCCGAGATGGACCCCAGAAAGCCGATCCACCTCATGATCGATTCCCCCGGCGGCTCGGTCACCAGCACCCTGGCAATCTACGACACCATGATGAGCCTGCCCTGCGAGGTCTGGACCTACACAGAGGGCGTGGCGGCATCGGGCGGCTCGGTGTTGTTCGTAGCCGGTGCCAAGGGGCACCGCTACATGCAGCCTCATGCCCAGGTGATGATCCACCAGTTGCGTGGCGGCAGGGAAGGCACCTACACCGACATGAACATCAGTAAGGCATTGGAAGACAACATGATGGAGCGGCTTGAGAAGATCTACCTCAAGCACTCGAGTCTGACGATCGGAAAGATTCGTGACATGCTCTACAAGGGCGACTACTGGCTGACCCGCCAGGACGCCATCGACCACGGCATCTGCGACGGTGGATACCCCGGTATCGACGAATCTCGCGGTTCGGTACCCAACGACCGCCTCCACGAGCCGCCCAAGGCCAGCGAGTTGCGCAAGGTCAAGGCCGAGTCCAAGGTGGTCCGGGAACGCGCCAAGGTGACGCCGCCGGCCGTGACCCCACCCGCCAAGCAATCCAAGGGCAAGGGACTGACCTAAGAGCCTTTAGCCAAGTCCCGCCGTTTCTAGAGGAAAGGGGGGAACGGGCGTTCCGCCGTCAGGTGGAGCGCCCGTTACTCATATCTGGGGTTCCCTAAGCCAATCTGACTAGAGGATCTTCTCGCCCTCTTCGGGGCGCAACGCAACGTGGTGCCGGGTCGAGATCTCACGAACCGTGCCACTCTGCGCACGCATCACCAGGCTGTGGGTCTCCGCCCACCAGTTGTGATACAGGACTCCGCGCAAGAGCCCGCCACCGGTGACACCCGTGCAGGCCACAGCCAGTTCCTTGCCCGGAACCAGTTTCTCCATGCTCCAAGACGCGTCAGGGTCGTAGCCGGCAGCCCGAACAGCGGCCGCCTCGTCCTCATGGCGTACCCACGGACGGCACTGCATCTCACCTCCCAGGCAGCGGATGGCACACGTGGCCAGCACCGCCTCCCCCGTGCCACCCGAGCCGATCATGGCATCGATGCCACTACCCGGCCAGGCGGCCATCATGGCGGCGCCAATATCGCCATCGCTAATGAGTGCAACGCGTACGCCAAGTTCGCGGACGCGCTCCAGTAGCGTCTGGTGCCGCGGCCGGTCGAGCATCACAACCGTGAGGTCGGGCACCTGGACGTTCATAGCAAATGCGATGCGACGCAGGTTGTTCTCGGGCGTGTCGTTGATGTCAACAGCACCACGCGCTTCGGGTCCGACGGCGATCTTGTGCATGTACGCTACCGGCGGCGGGGTGAGAAGCCCGCCCGGCTCTGCCGCGGCGATGATCGACAGCGCCTGACTGAGCCCGCGTGAAACCAAACTGGCACCGTCCACGGGCATCACCGCAAGATCGATGCGCTCACGCCCTGAGCCGATGCGGCGTCCCAGTCGCAGGTTATGGTTGAGCCCGTCGGGACCGATGACGATCTCGCCGTCGAAGGACATGCCCTGGAGGGCTTCCTCGATCGCCACCTGGGCGGCATCGCGCGTCCCCGCCTTATCGCCACGACCGAGCCACCGTCCCACCGAGAGCGCCGCCGCCTCAGTGGCACGGAGCAGTTCCAGGCCGCGATTGCCGTTACGACTTAGGCGGGCACTAACGGATCGTGCCGTGGGGCGGGCGGCTGTGCTCATTGATGTCAATTATCGGTGACGCCGCCCCATCCTTGGACACCGACACGCTCACAGACCGCTCGCTCACCGCAACGCCGGCCCGCTCACACGCTGTGCGCAGAAACGCACGGAAGAGCGGATGGGGACGGTTGGGCCTTGATCTGAACTCGGGGTGGAATTGCGACCCGACAAAGAACGGATGGTCGCGCAGCTCGACGATCTCGACGAGACGGCCGTTGGGAGACGTGCCGCTGAACACAACTCCAGCTTCTTCAAGCTGGTCGCGATAGTGATTGTTGAACTCGTAACGGTGGCGATGGCGCTCGTAGACGAGACTGTCGGCATAAGCTGCGGCAACCTTCGAGCCGGGTGTCAACTTGCAGGGGTAGACGCCCAGACGCATCGTGCCTCCCTTCTCGTCGATATCGCGCTGTTCGGGCAGGAGGTCGATCACGGGGTGCGAGGTGAAGGCGTTGAATTCCGTCGAGTTGGCATCCGGCGCATTCAGGAACTCGCGCGCGATATCGACGACAGCACATTGCATCCCCAGGCACAGGCCCAGATAAGGCACCGCATGATGCCGCGCGAAATGCGCCGCAAGTACCTTGCCCTCGATGCCCCGATAGCCAAATCCGCCCGGCACAACGATGCCGTGAACGGTGTCTAGAACCCCTGCGTCGTGCTCCAGCGTCTCCGAATCGACCCATACGAGATCGAGTTCGGTGCCATTGTGGACCGCCGCATGGCGCAGCGCCTCAGTGACGCTGATGTAGGCGTCGGGCATCTCCACGTATTTGCCTACGAGCGCAATGCGAACCGCCGGCTTCTCGGCCTGGATGCGCGCCACCAGTTCGCGCCACTCCGACAGGTCGGGCTCCCCCGCATCAAGTTTCAGACGCTCGACCACATATGCCCCCAGCCCTGCCTCTTCGAGCATGAGCGGCACCTGGTATATCGAGCGAACGTCGGGGACCCCGATGACGGCTTCCAGCGGCACGTCCCCAAAGAGCGCGATCTTCTCGCGCAGCGCATCGCCGATCGGTCGATCGCTGCGCGCCACGATGACATCGGGTTGGATGCCGATACTCCGCAGAGTGTTGACCGAGTGTTGAGTAGGTTTGCTCTTGAGTTCCTCACTCGCGCCGATGAACGGCACCAGGGTGACATGGATGTAGAGCACGTTGTTGCGCCCGACGTCGTTCTTGAACTGGCGGATCGCCTCCAGAAAGGGCAGCGACTCGATGTCGCCGACGGTGCCGCCGACTTCTACGATGACTACCTCGGGTTCGGGAAGCTCGTTTTCGACAACCCGAAATACTCGTGCCTTGATCTCGTTGGTGATGTGGGGAATGACCTGGACCGTGCCCCCCAGGAAGTCCCCACGCCGTTCCCTGGCCAGTACGGTCGCATAGATCTTGCCGGTGGTGACATTGGACGCCTGGCTCATGCTGGTATCGACGAAACGCTCGTAATGCCCCAGATCGAGATCCGTCTCGGCGCCGTCGTCAGTGACGAAGACCTCGCCGTGCTGATACGGCGACATCGTTCCCGGATCGACGTTCAGGTAGGGATCGAGCTTCTGCATGCCGACGCGGATCCCGCGCGCCGTGAGGATCGTACCCAGCGATGCCGCCGTGATCCCCTTGCCCAGTGAGGAAACTACTCCACCGGTAACAAAGATGAACTTCGCCATGGTGAAGCCTCCCTAATGGTTTTCCGCATCGTATCACCGATCATGAAGTTGATCGGGCTTGCGTCGCAGTGCGCGGGTCAGACTCCGCGAGGTTCGAGAACCACCACGCGCGTGTCCTCGACGTTGGGCATCGAGCCCGTGAGGTTGAGTTTGGGCTGCGGGATTATAGGGCCGGTGACACCCATCTCCTTGGCAAAGCTGTCCACCAGTGCCAACCCACCGTTCTCGCCTTGCGCCGATCGGAACCGCACCGGAACCACGATGGCGGGCTCGACCGCACGGGCCAGTTTGGTGGCGGCAACGGCATCGAGAGAGTCCCCTCCCCCCACCGGCAGAATCAGCACATCGACATGCCCCAAGTCGTCGATCTCGTCCTCTGTGAGTTGCCGCGCCAGCGCCCCGACCGTAACTACACGCACATCGTCGATCTCAATGAACATGATCGTCGACCCCTCGGCAGCGGGTAGTCCACGGATGGCAACGCCCTTGACCTCGAATTCTCCGGGGCCCGCGACCTCCTGGGCATAACCTTCGCGCTGCCTGAGCTTTACGATGTCGGTAGCCGCACTGGTACGCACGACAATGTCGGGGTGGGACTTGGCAAGTCCCGGGAGGGCGTCTTCGGGGGGGTCGACGACAACCTGGGAGTCGCGGCCCCGGAGCCTGACGCACGAACGGCCGTGATAGGTGATCTCCATTGCCAACGATCCTAACAACCTGTCCGACTATGCCGCAGAGAAAACGAGCCTTAACTCGACGGCAACGTGAGAGTGACCTTGGTGCTGGTGCCGTGCGTACTCACTCCGACACTAACGCTCGAACCCGCATTGAGATTCCAGGTGGCCGGATCGAATGGATGACCACCGTCTACCGCGGTGCCGTTGACAGAGGTGACTATGTCGCCTGCATGGAGACCGGCCGCTTCGGCTGGACCGCCGGACTCCACGGCCAGTACGAGGGCTCCCGGGGGAATACCCAGCAGTGCCGCAAGCCCTGGATCAAGAATTTCGGTGACGGCGCCAAAACCGGGTGGCTTCGGCGCCGGGCTGGCACCACTGACACTTGCCACGATCCGGCTCACGACGGCGGCCGGCGCCGCGGCCACATGGTTGGAGGGACTGCGGCTGGCGCTGGCGACCCCCATCACGGCACCGTTGGCATCTAGGACCGGGGCCCCGTCATCGCTGCCGGTAGCGTTGACATCGACCACGAAGATGCCATCCAGCGGCGTGGTGTCGACAAGGTCCGCACCGCCCACCGATCGGACCGTGCCCACGCCAAGTTCGACCCCACCCAAGTTACGGCCGAGAACCATCGCCAGGTCGCCGGGCCGCAAGCCCGTGCTCGCGAAACTGACCGGCTGCAGGCTGGAGGCACCGGCAAGTCGGAGTACAGCAATCCCGTGTTCGATGTCGGACGCGGCAATGCTGGCCTGGTAGACATGGCCGTCAGATGTCGCCACACGCAACTGGGTGGCACCGGCAACGGCGTGGGTCGACGTTACAACCAGCCCGTCGGAACTGACGACAAAACCGCTCGTAAAACCGGCGCCTGCGACTGCGGCATCAACGGAAATCGGTTGCGTCACGACCGTCACCACCGAAGCGGCGCGTTGCGCGGCAACGTCGCCGATGACAACTCCACCGCCACCAGACCCCGCTGATCGGGTGATGATGCTCTGCGACGGACCCGTATGGTTGTAGACGAGCCACGAGCTGCCAACGCCCAGCCCGACACCGATAACGGCACTCAGCACCACTGCGGCGGTGAGAAGGCGCCGCTCTTGTCTCATTTGTCCACCTCGTTGGCACGACGTTCGAGGTAGCGAACGATGCCGGCCGCATTGCTGTGCACGCCATTCAGCACCTCGAACCGTTCGCGCTGCGTCTCGGTCAGATCGGCAGGGACCTGAGCGAAGGCCTCTGCCATGGCGGTGGCGACACCGGCGACGCCGGCATTGGCATTGGCGGCAAGCGTCCGCTCGGCCACATCCACCCATTCGTGCAGCAAAACCTCCGCCTCGGAAAGCGTCGCCGCCCCATCGTCCACCATACCGTAGTGGGTGAGAACGATCCGGGCCGGCTTGAGGTCCATGAAGCGGTGGAGGCTCCCCACCGCCGCTTCGAGATCGAAGTCTGGCGGTGGTGTGGCGGGCCGCAACACGCCGATGTCGGGCAAGCGGACACCGACGGCATCGCCGACCAGCAGCGTGCCAGTGAGACTGTCGAGGACGGCGTGGTGATGTTTGGCGTGGCCCGGCGAATCTATCAGCGTGAGATGCCGCCCATTGCCGATGTCAATGACATGCCCGTCGGCGGCGGCCACCAGACGCTCCACAGGTACGGCTCGCATGCGCCCATAGAGCCCATCAAGCAGCGGCCCGTAAACCCGCGCGGCGGACTCGATAAGACGGGATGGATCGGCAATATGCCGGGCACCTTTCTCGTGGACGACTATCGTCGCCTTGGGGAATGCCGCCGCCAGATCTCCTACTCCACCCGCGTGGTCGAGATGGATATGGGTGAGGACTATCCAGCGCAGGTCATCCGGGCCGAGCCCCGCCTCCGCAAGCACGCTCCGCATCCGGTCGGCACTCGACTGTGCTCCCGTCTCGACAAGCGCCGGATTCGGGCCTTCGATCAGGAAGCCGGCCGTCATCCGATCCCAGCCCCCGAGCAGGGTGTCAAGCTGGAAAATCCCCGGGGCGATCGTGTCCATCAGTGGTGGAAGTTCCGTCAGCCCGGTGACGGCGACGATGTCGCACTTGGGCTGGGCGCAGGACTCGGGCCGGCAAGCAACTGGCGGAGTTGCGCAGCGTCACTCTGGATCGCCGCCTGATCGGTGCCGTAAGCGGCGAAGTCGCCGCGCTTGAAGGCATCCTGCGCCGCCTGCTCGTGCTTCAACAGGTCGTTGATCAAAGCCAGCTCCTGGGACGATACCGGCACGGTTTGCTGCCCGGGGGTCGGGGTCGGATTGGGTGCCGGCGTAACCGGAGTCGTAGAGCCCTGAATCTCCAACCCCGGTATCGGCTCCGACGTGTTGAAGAGCACCTGGAGAGCATCGCTCAGCGTGTTGCCTTCGGCGACGCTATTCTGCGTGCCCACCAACACGCGCTTCAGTTGCGGGAAGCTGGAACCGCCTGCTCCCGAAGCCGCCACGTAAAGCGGCCGGACGTACAGGAAGGAGCGGTTGTTGAATGGCAGCACGATGACATTGCCCAGCTTGACACTCGACCCATTCTGGTTGAGCAGGGAGATGTCCTTGCTGATGGTGGAATCGGTGTTGATGTTGTTGTCGAACTGCAGCGGACCGCGAACATTGACCGCATTGTTGAGCGGTACTGCGGCGAGCTTGGGGTGCGCAGTGTCGGTGTAGTCACATTCGGCGGCAAGCCACGCGGTCATGTTGGAGGCACTGGTACCGCCACTTGCGCTCGAACCCGAGCCGGATGAGAATGTCTGCAGCAGCACGAACGACGGTTTCGAATCTCCGGGAAGAGTCAGTTCCACATAGTTCGGCTTGGTGTCCTGGGTCTGGTTGTCCACCACCTCCTGGGCTATGCGATAGCGGTCGCTGCCGTTGAAGAACACACTCGCGCTGCTGACATGAACCTGCGCGTAGACCTGTGCCTGGTTCGTGAAGAGATCTTCGGGATAGCGCAGATGCTGGCGAAGGAATGCCGGCATTTGCGAAAGCGGGGTCAGCAGTCCGGGATAGATCGAACCGTACGCAGCAGTCAGCGGTTCGGATGAGTCGACCGCATAGAGGGTGGTGTTGCAGGTCTTGGCATCGACCACCGCCTTGACGGCGTTGCGCATGTAGGAAGTGCCGTCGGACATCTGGTACGAATTGGGAAACAGATCGCTCTTGACGTACGCATCGGCGATATACATGAGGTGATTGCTGGCGGGGTCGACCACGACATAGGGATCGGAGTCGACTGTCAGGAAAGGCGCCAGCGTCTGCACACGGTCACTGATCGTCCGGTGGATGAGGGCGCGACTTTGCGGCGTCAACTGGTTGGTCAGCAGCAGATCCACACCGCCGTAGTCGACGACTGACAACGCGAGGCGATCAATGAAGTTGCCGACCCCGATACCGTTCACGTCGCCCGCACTGGAGGTGGCGTCACCCGTGCCACGCGGGTAATCGAACTCCTTGGCCTTCGTGTTCACAACCACGTTCTGGTCCGTGGACAGCCCGCAGTAGATGCGCGGATCGGCGGCCGAGGAGCCGTTGAAGGCAAGGCTGGCCGGCGCCCCCGGAGAGATTTGGGTCATCGGATTCTCGCCAACCTCGCCGACCAGAACGGTTGGGTTGCCGGACGGCTGGTCCACACTGTTGACAGATACGGCGGCGATGCCGTAGCCGTGCGTGTAGATGAGGCTCTGGGTGTTGAAGCCGGCCGACACGTTGCCGGAGTTGATCTCACGGGGGGAAAGCATTACCTCCACATCGCCATTTTGCGTCGCGTAACGATCGACAGTGATACTGGGGAAGTTCTGGTACGAACGGGTCTTTTGGATCTGGTTGAGAGTGTCCGGTAACTGGCGCACGTCCTGAATTCGGATGTTGTTGAGCGTACCCGGGTCGGCAGCCAGGTCGCTCAAAGTCGGGGCACTCACCTGCTGGCTGAACGACTTCGTCGTAACGCTGGCCATGGCCTCCGGAACGTCCTTGTCGGACTGCAGCGACCATGCGTAGCGGCTGGCAGAGAGGAAATCGCTCATCGATGGCAGTTGAGTGGACTGAGCGTTGGGCGTAGCGTACGCCCCCTGATAGATGAGCGGCGGGACTACCTGAGCCAGTCCAGAGCCAATAATCGACAGCACGAGAAGTCCGGCAAGCACCCCTGAAAGACGCTCGGCCGGCTGACGCCAGCGCACGGCCAAAATGAATGCGGTGAGTGCCGCAAATGCCACCATGACCCATTGAAGAACGCCCAGCACGGGCCGGACCACATTGCGTTGAGTGACATCTAGACCGACGAAGTTGGGGAAGTTGGGGTCGGAGTGCTGCGTTGTCGTGAGGTGGTAGACACCAAAATGCGCACCCAGCGCGGCCATGATGAAAATGGCCACCAATACCATCCCGGCATGGCGCGCGGCGATGGGGAGCGCCCCCGCCGCGGTTCGGCCCGCCGGGGGCCGGAGTGGCAGCGACACTTCCGCCGGCGTGTAAGCGACGGCGGCCGCGAGAATGGCGATGCCAACCGCGGCCAGAATCGAGAAGATAACCACGCCCCAGCCGATCGCCTGAAGAGCATCCAACACCGGCAGCGTGAACAGGTAGAAGGAGTAATCCTGACCGAACACGGGATCGGTGGCGCCGAAGCTCCGCCCATGGAGAAAGAGCAGTATCTGCTGCCACTGGCTGGCCATGAAACCGCCCCCGGCGATACCGCCGATGACGACGACCACCACGCCGATCCACAGCGCCCACCGTGGACCCTGCACATCCAGATGCCGCGCTGCCGCTCGCCAGGCCGGAATGTTCAGAGCCAGCAGCGCCCCGGTCAGCACGAACCCGATCGCGAACAGGATCACCTGTGCCACAAACGGCGTCCAGAAGACATTGCTATGGCCCAGGTTCGACAGGAAGAGGTAGTCGACGCGAAGGCCGAGCAGCGTTCGCCCCACGAGGAGGACGAGTATCACCAGGGCGACAAGGCCAAAGCCGATGATGCGACGTTTCGACATTTTTGGCCGCATCGACCGGATGACACGCGGCTTGGACCTATGGCCGAAGATGGATTGCGGATCAAATCCCATGATCGGCGAGTGTAGGGCCTGTGCCGTCAGGCGGAGTCGCTCAGCGTCGGTTGAGCAGCAGCCTTACGTCGAACGGGTCCCGGCGACGCCGCACGAGACGGGTCTGCTGGGGATGGACCTGAACCATGTACGGCTCCTGCTGGCGGAGCACCTCCTCGATGGCATCGGCAATGAGCATCCCGCCATGGATTGCGGGCACGCGATCGTTGATCGCTTCGGCCATCTTGTCGGAAACGACTGTCAGGTCGAGTTCGTGCGCCTGTTCGAGAACCTTGAGGCAGTCGTCAAGGCGGCGGAGCCGGTCGCGCCGTCCATCGCTGCCTGCATCTGGATCGATCATGTGTCTCACGGTAGCGCATTCACGGTCAAGGTGCTAATCCTCGCCGCAGGAAACGTGTCACGCCGGCGGCACAGTACGAACACAAGGATATAACGCGAGTTCCCAATTCACGGCTGAACCGCAAGCAGCGGTCGTAGGTACTCCCCGGTAGCGCTCTCGGGCTCCTTGGCGATGGCTTCCGGGGTGCCCACAGCCACGACCTCACCGCCGGCATCACCGCCACCCGGACCAAGGTCGATTATGTGGTCCGCGGTCTTGAGGACGTCGAGGTTGTGTTCGATGACGATCACTGTGTTGCCGGCGTCGACCAGGCGCTGCAGCACCGTCAGCAGTTTCTCGATGTCGGCAAAGTGCAGTCCGGTGGTCGGTTCGTCGAGGATGTACACCGTAGATCCGGTGTCCCGGCGCGAGAGTTCGAGGCTGAGTTTGATGCGCTGGGCTTCACCGCCCGAGAGCTGCGTTGACGGTTGACCGAGGCAGATGTAGCCCAGCCCCACATCCTGCAGGGTCTTCAGCCGCCGGCGGATTCGCGGTTGGTTGGCGAAGAGTTCGACCGCTTCGTCCACACTCATGGCCAGAACGTCGGCGATCGACTTACCCCGGAACTTCACCTCGAGCGCCTCGCGGTTGTAGCGGCGGCCCTTGCACACCTCACACGTGACGTAGATGTCGGGCAGGAAGTGCATCTCGATTTTGATGGAACCATCACCCGAACAGGCTTCGCAACGGCCGCCGGCGACGTTGAAAGAAAAACGTCCCGGCTTGTAGCCGCGAACCTTGGCCTCGGGCAGCCTGGAGAAGAGTTCGCGGATGTCGGTGAAAAAGCCTACGTAGGTGGCCGGGTTGCTACGCGGCGTGCGTCCGATCGGCGACTGGTCGACGTTTATGACCTTGTCGACCAGTTGCAGTCCTTCGACCTTGGAATGCTGCCCGGGTCGCTGCTTGGCACGGTAGAGGTGCTGCGCCAGGCGGCGGTAGAGGATGTCGTTGACCAACGTCGACTTGCCGCTGCCGGAGACACCGGCAACGCAGATGAAGGACCCCAAGGGGAAGCTGACATCGATCACCTTGAGGTTGTTGGCACAGGCGCCGCGAACCTCCAGGGCCTCGCCATTGCCGAGGCGCCGCATCGCGGGCAGCGGAATCTTGAGGTCGCCGCGTAGGTATTGGGCGGTGACGCTCTCTTTGACGGCCAGGACTTCGTCGAGAGTGCCCGCGGCCACGACGAGGCCGCCGTTTTCACCCGCTCCCGGTCCGATGTCGACGACGTAGTCAGCGGCACGAATGGTGTCCTCATCGTGCTCCACCACGATCAACGTATTACCGATGTCACGAAGCGCGGTGAGTGTGGCAATGAGCTTGTGGTTGTCGCGCTGGTGCAGACCGATGGACGGCTCGTCGAGGATGTAGATCACCCCCATCAGCCGGCTGCCGATCTGCGTCGCCAGGCGAATGCGCTGCGCTTCGCCACCCGCCAGAGTTGCTGCCGCACGATCGATGGTCAGATAGCCAAGGCCGACGTCGTCGAGGAAACCCAGTCGCTCGCGAATTTCCTTGAGTATCCGGCGCGCAATGACCTGCTCAAGGTCGCTCAACTTCAGCGTATCGACACGCCGCAATGCGGCGGCAACGCTCTGGCCGCAGAAGTCCGTGATCGACAGATGGTCGATACGAACGGCCAGATACTCCGGTTTCAGCCGGTTGCCATTGCACGCCGGACAGGGACGCTGCATCATCAAGCGCTCTATGTCCTGCTTGACCCACTCGGATTCGGTCTCTCGATAGCGCCGCTCCAGATTGGTGATGACGCCCTCGAAATGAGCGTCAAATGCCCGTGTATCGCCGGCGTGGGACACATAGCTCATGCGCACGGTCTCATCCCACGGCAGCCCGTAGAGCAGCACCTTCTGCTGCTTGGCATCAAGATCCTGCCAGGCCACATTCACCGGGATCTTGAAGCGGCGACAAACCGCTTCAACCACCTCCAGCAACCAGCGCTGCGACGGGCCCTTGGTGTAGCCCGAAAACGCACCCTCGTCGATGGCCAGCGTCGGGTCGGGCACGACGGATTCGGGATCCACCTCCATGCGCAACCCCAAACCGGTGCACACGGGGCAAGCGCCGTGTGGCGAGTTGAACGAGAAGTTGCGCGGAGCCGGTTCTTCCATGGAGACCCCGCAATAGACGCAGGCGTACTCCTCACTGAAGAGCATCTCGTCCATCTTCTGGCCCTTGTCGGTCGGAATGAGCAAGATGACGCCGCCGCTGAGTTTGGCCGCCTGCTCCAGTGAGTCGTGCAAGCGTGAGGCCAGACCTGGCGCTATCTCAACGCGATCGACGATGACCTCGATGTCGTGTTTGAAGTTCTTGTCGAGGACGATGGACTCGCCCAGCTCGCGCATCTCGCCATCGACCCGCACCCGCACAAAGCCCTTGCGCTTCGCCGCATCGAAGATCTCGCGGTGCTCACCCTTACGGCCCTGCACCATAGGCGCACTGATGGCAAGTCGCGTCCCCTCTGGCAGCGTGAGTACCTGATCGGCAATCTGTTCAATGGACTGCTTGCTGATCTCACGCCCACACTTGGGGCAGTGGGGATGACCAACCCGGGCCCATAGGAGCCGGAGGTAATCGTAGATCTCCGTGACGGTGCCGACAGTCGAGCGCGGGTTCTTGCTCGTACCTTTCTGGTCGATGGAGATGGCCGGAGACAGCCCTTCGATGTGGTCGACATCGGGCTTCTCCATCTGCCCGAGGAACTGGCGCGCATAGGCCGACAGCGACTCGACGTAACGGCGCTGGCCCTCGGCGTAGATGGTGTCGAAGGCCAGGCTGGACTTGCCGCTGCCCGAGAGTCCGGTGATGACCGTGAGTTTGTCCCGCGGCAGCACCAGGTCGATGCCCTTGAGATTGTGCTCGCACGCACCCGTGATGACGATGGAGTCGTGGGCCATTTACGAAAGTTAGCGTACCCACTCGGTCATCGTCACTGCGATCACTGGCGTCTGACGGAGCTAAGGGTCAGGCCTCTGACGGCGGAGCACCGCTTACGGCTTCGGTCTTTTCCTTCTTCGCTTTCTCGGGCTTCGCGCTCGCCTTCGGCACCAGGTGCATCTTCACCTCGCCGTCGTCGTCCAGATCGACGACAACGCTGTCGCCAGGCCCGTGCTTGAGGCGCAACAACTCCTCGCTCAAAGGGTCCTCGATGACTCGCTGGATCACCCGGCGCAACGGTCGCGCGCCGTAGAGCTTGTCGAAGCCCGCATCCACCAGGGCGTCTTTGGCGCGATCGGTGACGGTGAAGGCGAGTTCCTGTGCCGTCAGGTGCTCACCAACTTTGGCAAGCATGAGTTCTACGATGCGGTGCATCTGCTCATGGTTGAGACGGTGGAAGACCACCACGGCGTCGACCCGGTTGAGGAACTCGGGGCGGAACTGACGCTTCAGTTCGTCCATGACGACTTCGCGCATCTTGTTGTGTTCGACCGACGTCGAACGCTCATCGTGCACGGCCGGTTGGAAACCTAGCGACATGGTGGTCTTCATGCCCGCCACACCGACGTTGCTCGTCATGATGATGATGGTGTTGGCGAAGTTGACCGCCTTGCCTTTCGCATCGGACAGCCGGCCATCCTCGAGGATCTGCAGCAATATGTTGAAGACCTCGGGGTGCGCCTTCTCGATCTCGTCGAAAAGCACGACGCTGTAGGGACGGCGGCGAACCGCCTCGGTGAGCTGACCGCCTTCGTCGTAGCCCACGTAACCCGGCGGCGAACCGACCAGGCGAGCAGTGGTGTGCCGCTCCATGAACTCGCTCATGTCGAGCCGGATGATGGCGTCCTCATCCTCGAAGAGAAACGCGGCCAGCGCTCTGGCCAGTTCGGTCTTGCCGACACCGGTGGGTCCCAGGAACATGAACGAGCCAATCGGACGCTTGGCGTCTTTCAGTCCGGCACGCGCCCGGCGCACCGCCTGGGCGATGACCTTGACCGCATCGTCCTGGCCGATGAGACGCTTGTGAATCTCCTCTTCCATGCGCAGCAGCCGGGCCGTCTCCGCCTCGACAAGCCGTGAAACCGGCACGCCGGTCCACGACGAGATGATCTCGGCGATGTTCTCCTCGTCGACTTCGGGCGTTTGCAGGCCGAGTTCGTCGCGCCACTTCGTCTCGAAGGAGACGTACTTCTCCTTGAGTTTCTTCTCCTGCTCCCGGAAGTTGGCCGCGGTCTCGTAGTCCTGGTTGGCGATCGCCTCTTCCTTCTGGATCCCGAGTTCGCGAATCTCCTTCTGCATCGCCCGCATGTTGTCAGGCGTTGTCGTGAGCTTCATCCGCACCCGAGCGCTTGCCTCGTCGATCAAGTCTATCGCCTTGTCAGGCAGCGAGCGGTCGTTGATGTACCGAACCGAGAGTTCGGCCGCCGCATTGAGCGCCAAGTCGGTGATCTTGACCCGGTGGTGTTTCTCGTAGAGCGAGCGGATGCCGTGGAGGATGTCGATGGTCTCCGCAAGGCTGGGCTCGTCGACGAACACCGGCTGGAAACGGCGCTCCAGCGCGGCATCCTTCTCGATGTACTTGCGGTACTCGTTGAGCGTAGTCGCCCCGATGCACTGAATCTCACCGCGGGCCAGGGCCGGCTTCAGGATGTTGGCGGCATCGATGGCACCCTCGGCGGCTCCCGCCCCCACGAGCGTGTGGAGTTCGTCGATGAAGAGAACCACCTCGCGAGACTGGCGGATCTCGTCCAGAATCTTCTTGAGCCGCTCCTCGAACTCACCACGATACTTGGTGCCGGCAACGAGAGCCCCCATGTCGAGGGTGAGCACTCGCTTGCCCATGAGCGACTCGGGTATGTTGCCCAGGATGATCGCCTGGGCCAGACCCTCGGCGATGGCGGTCTTGCCAACGCCAGGCTCGCCGATCAAAGCCGGATTGTTCTTGGTACGCCGGCTCAGAACCTGAACGACCCGCTCGATCTCCATGGCACGACCGATAACCGGATCCAGCGCGTTCTTCTGCGCCAGCTCGGTCAGGTCGCGGCAGAACTGGTCGAGCAAGGGTGTCTTGCTCGGCTTCTTCTGTACCTCTTTGGAGGACTCCTCCTCGATACCCGACTCGTGGAGTAGGCGATCGGTCTCCGTGCGGACCTTCTCGAGGTTGGCACCAAGATCCTCCAAGACATGGGCGGCAATCCCCTCGCCTTCGATCAGCAGTCCGAGCAGGAGATGCTCGGTACCGACGTAGTTGTTGCCCATCCGCCGCGCCTCTTCGAAGGAGATCTCGATGACCTTCTTGACGCGAGAGGTGGGAATGATCTGCTGGATGATGATCCGCTCGTTGCGGCCGAGCACGGACTCGATCGTGCTCCGAACCTTATTGATCTCGACACCGAGGTTGTTGAGTACCTTGGCGGCCAGACCGTCGCCTTCACGCAGCAAGCCGAGGAGAAGGTGCTCTGTCCCGATGTAGGAGTGGTGCGAGCGCTCGGCCTCCTCCTGTGCCAGGGTCAGAACCTTCTTGGCTCTCTCAGTGAATCGTTCGAAGGGGTACAAGAGCGGCTGCCTCCTTGGCAGTGACTGGCTGGTCCGACTGCGACAGCCTCATTATGCCCGCCCGCGACCAACGCGAAGCAACTCCGCGTTGGTCGGATCGGAAACCCGATCCCTCTAGACGGTTCAGGCCGGCAAACTCAGCTATCGCTGTAGTCGATCCCCGCGACTTCTGAATCCTGACTTAGCTCGCTGTCCTCCACGGCAGCTTCGAGCACCGGAGGCGGAGAAACCTCGTCGTCCTCCTCGTCAGCCGGAATCTGGTAGACCGGCGGCTCGTACTCGGCACCCTCGGGGGCGCCACCGTGAAGTTGACGCAACGACAAACTGATGCGCCGCCGGAGTTTGTCGGCGGCAAGCACCATTACCTCGACATGTTCGCCGACCTTGAGTACGTCCTCGGTGCGTTCGACATGGTCCCAGGACAGCTCGCTGATATGCAGCAGTCCCTCGACGCCGTCGGCAATCTGCAGGAATGCGCCGTACTTCTTGGTCTTGGTCACCTCGCCCTCAACGGCCTTGCCGGCGGGAAAGCGATCCTCGATGGTGCCCCAGGGATCGTTGCTCATCTGACGCAGGGAGAGGCTGATCCGCGACAGCGCAGGGTCGAGCTTGATGACCTTGACCGTGACCTCATCACCAACGGTCAGCATGTCGCCGACGTTGTTGATGCGGTCCCATGACAGCTCACTGATATGAATCAGGCCGTCGGCGCCCCCCAGGCTGACGAAGGCCCCATACGACGTCAGGCCGGAGACCTTGCCGGTGATCAGATCGCCTATGTGCAGCTTCTCGAACAGTTCCTCACGCTGGCGGGCGCGGTCCTCGTCCTGAGCCGCACGCTGCGACACGATGAGGCGGTTGCGCTTGCGATTGACCTCGAGGATCTTGACCGGGATCGTGCTCCCCACAAGGTCCACGGGGTTGCCTGTGGACTGGCGTGCCACCTGGCTCGAAGGCAGGAAGCCCCGCAAGCCCATGATGTTGACGATCAAGCCACCCTTGTTCTGTTCGCGTACCTCGGCATCGACGACTTCGCCGTCGGACTCCTTCTCCGCCACAGCCTGCCAGATGCCTTCGGCACGGGCCTTCTTGAGACTGAGGATGACATTGCCGTCCTCATTCTCGGGCTGGATGACGTAGACCTTGACGACCTCACCCGGTGTGAGTACCACGGGAGCTTCGCCGCGCCCGACAAGTTCTCGATTGGAGATCAACCCTTCCGACTTGGCACCGATGTCGACCAGGATCTCATCGGGATCAACTCGAACGACAGTGCCCTCGACGATATCGCCGTGGGCGAGAGCCCGAATGATGTGAGCTTCCTCGCGGAGGAGCTCCTCCATGGTCACGTTCTCGGGCTCGTCGGTGGTAATGGTCGCCAAATCGCTCCTTTAAATTTGCCGGCCCTGGCTAAGACGATCCAGGGCCCCGGATGCGGCTAAGCCGCGGAACAGTCGCGCGAGGGCACTAAACGGCGTGCTTACGCCGTTGCCATGCGACTGAAGCAGTGTAGCACCGTGCCCAATTGGAGATCAGGCACGGTGCATAAAGCACTGCGCGCCATCGCCCCCTCCGCACCCACCAGTGCTCCACCATCCTCTTCTCGCCTGACCTGTACGACACACCACTCGTTGCCCCGTCGCGTCAACGTAGTTTGCAGTTGTAACCGGCGCGTTTCACTCTCTGTAGAATCTCGACGATGCGTCGCCGTCCCCGGACCTCGGGCCAACCACGACTGGCGCTGTTGCTGGAATCGCTGCTGTTTCTTGAGTTCGCTCTAATCCGTTGGTCAGAAAGGCGCACGTCACATACCTTTTGGAAGACGTGTGCAGTAACGTGCGAATCGGAGATGGCATGCTTCGTCGTTGACGCCCACCATGTGTACCAGTGGGGGAATGGCCAATGGTAGCCATCCAACGCCGGCACGTAGTAGGAGCAGGGCTAATCGCCCTGCCTCTCATACTGGCCACTTGGGCCCTGGCCGAGATAGTGCACATTGCATCGTATGACTTTGCGTACTACAGCATCGGGCTCGACCAGTTCCTGAGGACTCACCACCTGCCTATCCCAACATCTGCGAGCGGTTGGTTCTACCCCCCGCCGTTCCTCGTGGTACTTGCGCCACTCGCCTCTATCCCCCAACCGCTCGCCCTAACCCTGGTCCAAGCGAGTTCCGTGGCTGCGCTTGCAATCACCATCCTTCTGTGGGTCCGTCCTCACACCGGACGGCTCCCGGGAGCCGTCCGGTGTGAGGA
>JACWAJ010000043.1 GCA_014874355.1 bacterium
GCGGAAGACCCTGACACAGTGATACGAATGACAGTTCCACCGCCGTTGTCAATGTGCCCCGTCTCCAGCGCGCCGTTCGATGAACACCTCAACGCCGTAACACTCTCGTGCCCGTTCTCTGTCAGTACGAATGCCCCTTCGTACGGCGTGTCACCCGTAGGCCACTGCACGACACCGGTCCACAACGAACCGACAAGGACAAGGATCAGCACAGCCGCCAGCCCGGCACCATAGCGACGGTATGTGCCACCCCTGTAACGCAAACCACCAACGACAGCCACCATAGCGAGTATCAGCAACAGGATTGGGATCATTTGGTACCCCCCAGCATCCGCAGCACGGAGAGCCGGTACGCCGCCCAGCCCTCGTCGTCGAGCGGAAAGTCGGGCTGCCCCAGCCCCTCGAAGGCCTGCCTCACCACTGCCAGGGCAGCAGCGGCGGCCCGGCCGTATATCACTTCCGGTTGGAGATGGAGCCGGTGCCGCCGGTGCACGGGCCAGAGTTCTTCTTGTGCCGTCCCTATCGCCTGCGCCACCTGCGCCACAAGGTCGGCGTTGCCGTCTGGCTCGGGGATAAGTCCCATTACAGCCCCTTCATCTCCGCCCAGTTGTCGCCGACTTTGACATCAACGTCCAGGGGTACGAGCAGGGTGGCGGCACCCCCCATGGCATCGCGCAGCAATGTGACGACCGTATCCACTTCGGAATTGGGCGCCTCCACCACGAGTTCGTCGTGGACCTGGAGCAGCACTCTGGCCACCAGTCCCGCCTTCCGCAACGCGGCGTCGGCACGAATCATCGCCACTTTCATGATGTCGGCAGAACTGCCCTGCATCGGCATGTTGACGGCCATCCGTTCCGCGGCCTTGCGCAGTTGGCCGCTGGCGGCATGGATATCGGGAAGGTAGCGCCGCCGGCCCATCAGCGTCTCCACCCAGCCGTGCTCGCGCGCTTGTTGACGCACGCTCTCCAGGTACGCGGTTACCTTGGGAAAGCTCGCGAAATAGTTCGCGATGAATGCCCCCGACTCTTCGCGGGACATGCCCGTGTCTCGTGACAGGCCAAAATCCCCCAGCCCGTACAGAACGCCGAAGTTGACCACCTTGGCAACCCGGCGCATGTCGGCCGAGACAAGATCGGGGTCCACACCGTAGACCTCGGCAGCAGTGCGCCGGTGGACGTCCTCTCCACGTTGAAACGCGGCTACCAGCTCGTCCTCACCGCTCAGGTGGGCCAGTACCCGTAACTCGATCTGCGAGTAATCAGCGGACACCAGCCGGGTGCCCGGGTCGGCAACAAACCCGGCTCGAATACGCAGCCCCCACGGGGTGCGAATGGGAATGTTCTGGAGGTTGGGGTCCGACGAAGAGAGTCTTCCGGTGGCGGCCACCGCCTGGTGAAACGACGTATGGACGCGATGTGACTTGTCGCAAAGCAACGGCAGCACGTCCACATACGTGTTCTTCAGCTTGGTGAGTTGCCGCCATTCGAGCAGCAGTCCAACCAGTGGGTGTTCCTCACGCAACGCTTCGAGCGTTTCGGCATTGGTGCTGCGGCCGGTCTTGGTTTTGCGGCCCGAGGCAAGGCCAAGATCGTCGTAAAGGATCACGGCCAGTTGCTTGGTCGAAGCAAGGTTGAACTCCCGCCCCGCGAGACGGTAACTCTCGGCCTCGATCTGCGCAATGCGCAGCCCCAATTCTGCGCTGATAGAGCCGAACAACCCGTCGTCCACCCGGACTCCGGCCAGCTCCATTTCGGCAATGATCGGCACCAGCGGCAGTTCCATCTCATCGTGAAGCCGTGTCACCTGGACTGCCTCGAGCTGAACGCGAAGCGCGGCCTCCATCTTGCCCATGACTCTCACTCCGGCAGCCACATGCCGGGCCACCTCGTCAACGTCGATGGTGCCAAAGTCACGCCGTAAACGACCGCTGCCCAGGAACTCGTCGTCCTCAACAATGTCGGTAGTGCAGAGTTCGTGTGCCAGCGTGGCAAGCGACGCCACACGCGTTCGCGTATTGACCAGATAGGCCGCCAGCATCAGGTCGAACTTCAGGCCGGCCATGTTGCCGCCCCGCCTGCGCCACAACAGGAGTTCGCGCTTGAGGTCGTAGGCATGCTTACCCACGCTTGGATCGGCAAGCAGCGCCATCACCATGACCTCAGCCTCGGGGGTGGCTCGCCCCAGCGTGTCTCCGAGCGGTACGTAGCCGACCGCCCTGCCATCGATGCCGGCAATCGCAACGCCGACAACCCCGCCGGCATCGGCGACGCTGCGCAGCGCCACCGCACCGGCCTTACGCCAGCGCTCGACCATCTCGGCCGTGGCTGCCGGCTCGCGCAAGACCTCGACACCGGCTGTAACGGAACCGCTCTCGACCACTGCCACTTCTACGGCCGCCGTATCGCCGGTGGCGGTCTTGGTAAAACGCGGCAGCCGGGTCAGCAACGATCGGAATCCGAGGCGATTGAAGAACTCGCGGACTTCGACCTCGTCGTAGGCGTCGAGCCGAGATGCTTCGGGATCGAAGCTGATCTCAACGTCGCGGCGGATGGTCGCCATGTAGAGGCTATGCCGGGCTTGCTCGGCGTGCTCCTCGATCAAGGTGCGCAGCCGGCCGGGCTTCATAGACAACGCTCCGGCCAGAACCCCCTCCAGGTCGCCGTACTCGGCAACCAGCGACTTGGCAGTCTTGTCGCCAATGCCGGGAATGCCAGGAATGTTGTCGCTGGCGTCCCCACACAACGCCTTGTAGTCGATCATCCTGGGCGGGTCGAAGCCAAAACGCTCGTGAACCCTGGCCTTGTCGTAAACCACGGTCTCGCTCAAGCCACGCTGCGGGGAGAGCACCACCGTGCGGTCCGACACGAGTTGCAGCGCGTCGAGATCACCGGTGAGGATGACGACGTCCATACCGGCCGCCTCGGCCTGCTGCGACAGTGTGCCAATGATGTCGTCGGCCTCGAACCCCGCCACCTCGACGATAGGAATGCCAAGCAGGCGGCAGACGTCTTGGGTCCACGGCAGTTGGATCCGGAGATCGTCGGGCATGTCGGGGCGGTGCGCCTTGTAGGTGGGGTCCTCGGTGTGGCGAAACGTCGGTTCAGGGAGGTCGAAGGCCGAAACCACGTGACTAGGTCGCGTCTGGTCGAGCGCTTTGAGCAGCATGGATGTGAAGCCAAAGGCGGCATTGGTCAACTCGCCTCGACTGTTGCGAAGCGCCGGTATGGCGAAGAAAGCCCGGTAGACGAGCGCGTGCCCGTCGAGTAGCAGCAGGGTTTCACGCTTCGACATCGTTCGCCAATGGTAGCCAGCCAAGACAAGGCTCCCGCCAAAGCGCCATATGCCGCACGCCAACACAACTTGGGTCCCGGCTAAGACGGCGACGTATGATCACGCTCATGACTGGCTTCACCGAGATGATCGTCGACAGCATTCGCGTTCACATGCCCACCAGCCAGCACGTCGTCATCCTCAAGGAGAAGTCCGCCGATCGCTATCTGCCGATCTGGATCGGCGTCAACGAGGCTAACGCCATCGCCCTCAAGATCACCGGAATCACGCCCGAACGGCCGATAACCCACGACCTGCTGGCCAACATCATGAGCGCCGTGGACATCACGGTGGATCGAGTCGTCATCACGTCGCTGGCCAACGAGGTCTTCTACGCCCGGATCATCGCCTCGGTGGACGGCCGTGACCTGGAGATCGACGCGCGCCCATCGGATGCCATCGCCGTCGCGGTGCGCGTTGGTGTGGGCATCTTTGTCGCCGATGAGGTGCTCGAGACAGCCAGCGTGATCCCAGAACCCGACGTTGCATCAGAGGATGAGGACGAGGACGAACGGGAGGAGCGCCTTTCCAAGATTCGCAACTGGGTCAACGAACTCAACCTGCCCGACCTCGGAGGCGACTCACCGCGCCCGGAGAGCTGATCTCGGCGCAGGCCCTGCGTCCGGGTCAGCGACGGTTGGCACGCGAACGCGAGCTTGACGCATCCGACCCACCGCCAAAGGTGATTTCGGACGGCATCGGTTTCTGGTCGGCCGGGACGATCGGCGGAGGTAACGAGCCGGCTGTCCTCCCGCGCTGATGGATCGCCCACTCGTGCCAGGTCAGCAAAGCGATCATCACCAGGATGAAGGCCAGCACATATGCAATGTTCAGGACAAACGTCCAAGACCCGTTCGACGCGGACACCAAGAACCCGGTGATATTGGCAAGGCCGTAGACAACCATGCCCGCAAGCACCACCCAGACGGCGTAAATAGTCATCGCGCGGTTGCGGTCAGCCGTGTGGCGACCAGGACCGATCCAGTACATGATGGTGTCAGCGTCGCGCTCGCGAAGGGACATGCGACGGACGTTTCGGCGACTTGCACAGGCCACTTGCGGCCACTTGCGACCGTCCGTGTGATGTCCGCCGGCTTGTTCCACCATCGGTAATATGGAATGGGATGTTGATGCCGAACTCCGCAAGGCGTATGACGGGCACTCGCTGGGCCGGTCGGTCAAACTGGAGAATGACTGGCTAAAGCAGCACTACCCGGCGATTGCCGCACACGAGATCGATCTCATCCAGGCCGCCGCGAGCATGTTTGGCTCCACCAGCTGGGTCGCGAGCATAGGAGAGGTTGAGCAACCGCCATGGGGAGGTCTGGGGGGAAACTTTAGGCTTTCATCTGGAGCGCTGAAGTTGAACCAGTCGCATTTGCAGATGCTTGACGATGCCTTAGCCGGTCGGTTGCAAGTGCTGTCACCGGACGAGGCCCACCAGGTTCGGGGTGCGGTGCATGCCTTGCTGCACGAATTGATTCACTCGATGGGCCCGGCGGATCGCCGTCAGGTCATTGCCAATATGCAGTCCGATTTCCATCCTCAGAACGGATCTAAACGATGGCGGCTTATGGTCTCGGAAGGTTTGACGGAACTGGCTACGTCAATCTTCGCGGATGAGTACATAAAGCGTATCGGTCTCGACAAGCTCACCCCCGGCGTGCTGCACTGCACCACGCCAATGGCCTATAGCAACTGGGTGGACATGGTCAAAAAGCGGATGACCGCAAGTGGACTGGCCAGCAATGAACAGGAACAGCGAACGCTCATTGCTGAGGCCGTACGTAACGGTAGTTGCCAGAAGGGGCTTGCCCAAGCGGTTCGCTCACGCCAACGCACCACGGTCCAGGGCAACGCGCCCATGGTGCCTCGACCGGCTCGCGAACTGGGCTAGCCCGCCAGCCGCTTATCCGACCGTGAGTTCGAGACTGGCTACCATTTCCACCCCTCCTCCCCCGGGATAGCCGGCCGGAACGACTGCGACAATCTCGACCGAACTGCCGGGTACAAGCGATGCCGGAAGCGTAACCACCTGCAGTGGTAGCCCTCCTGCGTTGACGTCACTGGTGGGCTGGGCCTCGGTCAGCGGTGCGGCGATACCAGGCACTGGATTGGCCTCCTTCTCCGTTCGCACCGCCACAAGCGACACACAGGGGATGCTCTGATTCGGGGCTGCGGCCGCCGTCGAGCCCACCGGACCCGCCACCATCGCCAGTGTGGTGAGGCGGGCGTAGACGAGCACTACCGCACCGGGCGCCGCGCGATCTGTACTCGTCGCCAGCACCAATTGCTGGTTGGGCCGGCTGGGATCTGTCCGCGTCACTGCATCTGTGAAGCCCGCGGGCACCGCCGTAGTGCCACCGGCGGACAGGGCCGTCGGCCGGCAACTTCCCGAATCCACGGTGCTGGTGTATGTCACCGACTGCTGTTCGGCGCCCCCACCCACCGCCCTGCTCGACTTGGACGCAGACGTTTCGGGAGCACCACCCGTCGGGCCCAGGTGGATGCTTAGCGCCAGCAACCCAACCGCCGCAACCGCGGCGACCGCCGTCGCGGCCCCGAAGGCCGGGCGCATATGGATGACCCGCAACCGGTCCCGGAGGGAAGGTTTCGCCGCCACGGGTGGCGTACCCGGCAGGTGGACGGTCACCGGCATCGTCATCTTCGGCATTGCCCGCAATGCGTCAATGCCAGCACAGAATTCGGCGTAGGCGCTATGGCACTCGTCGCAATTCGCCAGGTGGGTATCGAAGCGATCCCGCGCAACACCGCCAAGCTCACGCTCGTAGGCTTGTGAGAAGAGGTCCACCACATGCGAAAGAGTCATCGTGCACTCTCCTCGGCGGCAAACAGGGTGTTGGCACGCAACGCGGCCACCAATTGGGCCCGCCCCCGGCTGACGCGCGATTTCACCGTTCCGATGGGAACGGCCAGCGCCTCCGCCATCTCTTCGTAACTGAGTTCGTTCACGTCGCGCAGCACAACGGCCGCACGGAACTCGGGCTGCACCTGCCGCAATGCCTGGCGAATTGCCACAGCCCGTTCGCGAGCTTCGGCGCTGGCATCGGGACCACACGAGGGATCGGGAATATCGACAATGTTGCCTTCGTCATCTTCGAGCGCGCTCGTGGGGTGGCGGCTTTGGCGTCGCCAGATGTCATTGGAGGCATTGACCGCCACACGGTGGAGCCAGCCACGTACCGAGCCATGCAATGCGGGCAGGTTGAGGTAGGCGCGCAGGAAGGTTTCCTGGACGACGTCGGCGGCGTCGGCGGTGGAACCGAGGTGGCGAAGCGCCATGGTGTACAGCTCGTCCTGATAGCGGGTGACCAGGACGGCGAAGGCATCCCGGTCGCCGCGCCGGGCCCGATCGAGAAGCACTCCGTCGTCCATGCACCAAGGGTACGCGCTGGCGGACACATTGGTTCCCGGTGGATCCGCCGTCAGGCGGTGTCCACGTGGCAAGCTACACGGCCTAAGCCGGGGTGGCGGAATGGTAGACGCAGCGGTCTCAAAAACCGCCGAGTGCAAGCTCGTGGGGGTTCGACTCCCCCCCCCGGCACTCTCTTGGCCACCCGGTTCCAACCTCCCGGGTTTTGAGACCGCATGGCGGGAGTGAGCAGCAGCCGGCTTGGCCGGTGCTGCGAGAGGGCGGCGAGCCCTCACTATCAATGGGGAACCCCGCGCGACAAGGTCGCGTGGGGCCTCAAAAACCGCCGAGTGCAAGCTCGTGGGGGTTCGACTCCCCCCCCGGCACTTTGTTATGCGCAGCCAGAGACGCCCGACTGAATTGCCATAGCGTTGTCTTCATGCCCAACAACCGTATTGGTAACTGCCGCCACCGTCGGTCTTAGAGCACCCTCGCGTTCCACCACTCGCGACGCACGGTGCCGCATCGCCGAATCGGTCAGCCGGATTCCCAGTCGAAATTGCTTGGGTTGGGTCTGCATGCACCAGATTTCCAATTCCGCCGGATCATCAAGGTGCCACCGGGGCCGGCGGACCCCGATTTCTTTGATGAGCGCATTGCGAAGTTCCGTGCGAAGAAATCCAGTTTCGGCGAGTAGCCGCGCGATCACGCGATACCGCATACGCGAGTGCAGGGGCCGAACTGTATTCGTATAGATCGACAACGCTTGTTCCAAGCCCCTGCCGCCCAGGCTTCGTGCGACCACCCGATGAAGGTCATCACCCGCATGGGCTGTACCGGCCTCTACGAACACGTCCTCGGATAGTCGCAGCATGAGCAAGTTCTCAAGGCTTGTAGCTTCAAAAGCCACCACGTCATTCCGTCCGTCGAATTCGACTTTGGGATCACGTAGCACAGCGCCCTTCCCGGCAAGTTCCTCAGCCAGCAGCGGACCGATGCCTTCAATCGCTGTGGCGAAATACCTCACGGCGCCAGGATGCGATCACAGTTGCTGCACTGGATCAGCTCCGACCCAGACCTCACCGCACGCGCTTCCAGGATCCCGAGCGGCAGATGACATCCGCCGCAGGAATCGCCGCCCAGGCGCACCACCGCCGGGTGATGACGCCCCGCGACGCGCGTGTAGAGGCTCATGTCGGAGGCACCTATCTGCGCGGCCAGTTGCTCTCGCTCTGTCTGGATCACGCCAAGTTCGTCGCGGGTGTGAATCAGATGCTGCTCGGCGGGCTCGCGCGAAGCCTCCCGATATGCCTCACGCGCTTGAACGGCAGCCTCGGTCGCACGCACGGCCGCATCCGCGGCCTCAGCCGATTCCATCACCACCAGGAGTTCCCCATCGGCAACGGCCAGCTTCTCCCGCAACGTGTCCAATTCCCGTTGCAGCATCACGAGTTCTGAGGGATTGCCAATGCCGCCTCCGTACAGGCGACCTTCCAAGCGCTTGGCATGCCGGGTCAGCTCGGAAACCTCGTGATCGACAGCGTTGGCGTTCGCCAGCGCAGCATCGGCATCCGCCTGAGCTTGCACCACCTCCACCCGCAACCGGTCCAGTTGATCATCGCCCTGCAGTTCGCTTTCGATGCGAGCGATCTCGCCGTGGAGCGCAGTCAGGCGGAGATCCAGCTCCTGCAAAGCAAACAGGCCGGCTCCTCGGGTCACCCCACCACGACCAGGCTTACGAATGAACCAGGGCGATAGGTCATACGCGGCATCCTAGCAAGGAGTCGAAGACCCGCCCCGATCCGAGGTATGTGATACCCAGTATCACCGATACCAGGTATCATCTAGCCGCCCATGAGAAGAGTTGTCGCGCTCGCCACCCTCGCCCTCCTTGCCGGATGCGGGCTGGCCGGCGGCGGAAACTCGACCTCTGGGGGCCAGCTCTCCGTCGTTGCGGCAGAGGCTTTCTGGGGCAGCCTTGCGACACAGCTGGGTGGGGATCACGTGGCGGTCACGAACATCGTTTCCGACCCTCATCAAGACCCTCACGATTACGAGAGTTCGCCCCAAGATGCACGGGCTTTTGCGTCTGCAGACATGGTGATTCTCAACGGCGCCGGATATGACGCATGGGCGCAGAAGCTGCTTGATGCCAACCCCAAGGATGGCCGCACCGTCCTATCCGTGGCCGGCATGATCGGCAAGCAGACCTCGGACAACCCCCATTTCTGGTACAGCCCAACCTACGTCGACCAGGTGGCGGACCAGATCACCCAGAACCTGAAGCAACTGGCGCCCTCCGATGCCACCTACTTCACGGAGCAGCGCACCAAGTTCGCAACCGCGCTCAGGCCCTACCATGATCTCATCACATCGATCCGGGTCCAGTTCGGCGGCACCCATATCGCCGCCACCGAGAGCGTCTTCAACTACATGAGCGACGCCTTGGGCCTCCAAATCATCTCCCCGCCCGCATTCATGCGAGCGATCTCAGAGGGCGGCGACCCACCGGTCAGTTCTGCCGCTACGTTCCAGGACCAGATCCAGAACCACCAGGTGAAACTTCTCATCTACAACACCCAGACGGTCACCTCCGTCACCACCAATCTGAAACAACTTGCCATCGCAGCCGGGGTCCCCGTGGTCGGAGTTTCGGAAACGATGCAGCCGGCCAATTCCAAATTCCAGGACTGGCAGTACGCCCAGCTTACGGCGTTGCAGAAAGCCCTCAAATTGAGTCCCAGGGGCTAGACATGGAAACTGAAGGCATCACCGAACTCGCCTGCCTCAAGAATGTTGGCGTGCGGCTGGGGGACCGGACCATCTGGTCGGGGGCCAGTCTCTGTCTGGCACCCGGCACGGTGACGGCCGTCTTGGGGCCCAATGGTTCTGGCAAGTCGACTTTGCTCCGCCTCCTACTGGGGCTGGTTCCACCGAGTTCGGGAAAGGTGCAAGTTCTGGGCAGGCCACCGAAGCACGGCAGCGCCGCAATTGGCTATGTACCCCAGCGGAGCGGTATCGACCCCGATCTTCCCGTCCGAGGGCGAGACCTGGTGCTGCTGGGGGCCAATGGAACCCGGTGGGGTTGGGGACTGCCCGGCGCCGCCTCGCGGCGTCGCCACCAACTCGTTGACAAAGCATTGAGTGCCGTCGGAGCCACCGCCTACGCCAACCGGGCCATCGGACGCCTGTCGGGTGGCGAACAGCAACGGCTCCTGCTCGCCCAAGCTCTGGTCAGCGAGCCCCGACTGCTGTTTCTGGACGAACCCCTTACCAGCCTGGACATCCGCAATCAGGTGGTGATCTCCCAACTGGTGACCAATATCGCCCAAGAGCGTCACATCGGCGTGCTCATGGTGACCCACGACATCAACCCCATCATGAACGTCGTCGATCAGGTGGTCTACATCGCACGGGGCCGCGTCGCAGTGGGGCGGCCCGCTGACATCATCACGACCACTGCCCTCTCGGAGCTCTACGACGCCCCCGTCGAGGTCGTTCACGACCATCGAGGCCGCGTCTTTGTGGTGGGGTTGGAGGCTGAGGTCGCACACCCGCACGACCACGGCAGCACTGGCGGGAATGGCCGATGACCCCGACCTTCTTGCTCGACACGGTCGTAGGACCGGCTCCATCCCTCAACCTGGTTGACGACATTGCCGGACTACTCCACTACCAGTTCATGCGCAACGCCTTCGAGGCCGGCACCATCGTCGCCATCGTCGCCGGGGTAATCGGCTACTTCGTCGTCCTGCGCGGCCTCAGTTTTGCCGGCCACGCCGTATCCCACATCGGCTATGCGGGCGCCACCGGCGCCGTCCTTATAGGCGTCGCCCCGCTTGGCGGACTGTTGACATTCACCGTCGGCGCAGCAATGGCCATGGGGTTTTTGGGCAAGCGGCTCTGGGGCCGCGATGTCGCCATCGGCATTGTCATGGCCTTCTCGCTCGGACTAGGCCAGCTCTTCGTCACCTTGTACAAGGGCAGCGGCAGCACCAGTCAATCGAATGCGATCCTCTTCGGCGAAGTTCTCGGCATCAGCCGCGGTGACATCGTTATCACGCTTGGCATAAGCAGCGTGACGCTACTGCTCATCGGCATCTTCTATCGCCAGTTGTTGTTTGCCTCACTCGCCGCCGAGGTGGCGGAAGCGCGAGGCGTGCGCGTGCAGGAACTGGGGGTGGTATTCCTGGGTATTACCGGACTTGCGGTCGCACAGTCGGTTCAAGTAACCGGCGTACTGCTGATCTTCGCGCTGCTTGTGGCACCGGCAGCGATAGCCCAGCGCATCAGCACGCGACCCCCATATGCAATCGCAATCAGTGTCGTGATCGCAGTCCTCTTCACCTGGACGGCACTGACCCTCGCCTACTACTACGGGTATCCCGTGAGTTTCTTCCTCACCGCCATCGCCTTTGTCGCGTACTTGGTCACCCGCGCTGCCGGCAGCACTCCCGCCTGGATGACCCGACTGCGGGGCCGTGCCTGATGTCGGGCAGAGATAACGAATTCCTGCTGGCGTCGACAGGTCACCGGCTCACACCCCAGCGCCGCATCATCTTCGATGCCCTGTGCCAGAGCCATCGCACCATGACCGCGCCGGAGATGTTCCTGCGCCTGCGCGACAAACACCCTTCACTTGGCCGCGCCACCGTGTTTCGCAGCCTCGACGCGCTGGTAGCAGCAGGACTGGCCCAGCGTTTCGAACGCGACGGCCACGTTTACGCCTACGCGAGTTGTTCGACCCACCACCACCATCACCTCATATGCACAAACTGCAACCACACCACGGAGATCGATGAAGACGTCATCGCACCGCTGGTGGACTCGCTCAGCCGGCGCTACGGTTTCTCTGCGAAACACCAGACGCTCGATTTCCACGGCCTGTGCGCCGCATGTCAGCGGCAGGAACCGTCGAGCGCACCCGCCTAAGGATTGCGGTCGCACACTACGATTGGCATGTCGGCGCCGTTCCATCAACAACGATGAAGCCGTTGGCATCGGACTGGGACCGTTTCCCTGCGCCGTAGTACAGCTCGAATTGAGCATGGCTGAACACGATGGCGGAGGGCGTGAGGGTATATGAGCCGGTAGACGCGACCCCCGAGTAACGCGAACGCCCCTCATCCAATTCCACCGCAGGATTCATCGCAGTCACTTGCTGGACGGGGATAATCTCAAACTGGACAATGTGGCCACCACGAGTAATATCCGTATAGGCGACCGTAGTTCCCACGTCGTCGAAAGGCGCAGAGATTGCCTTGGATGTCGGGCCAATGTCGTCACCGAGAACCCCATGCTCGTCAACACATGTGAACCCTGAGAGTACGGCGGTGCGAACGGGCTGCCCCGAGAAGGCCACCGTGACGTTGAGACTTCCTGGCCCGGCGGCCGGGTGAGGCGGTTTTGGTGTCGGTGGTGGAGAGCCGTTCGACTCCAGGAAGCCACCATTGTGGATGCTCGCCCCGAAGAAAGAGTTGGCCAACGACCCCAAGATGGCCATGCCGATGACTCCCAGTACGAGCGGGACGAGAATGCAGCCAAGCCCAACGCCACTACACCCACCCAACATTCCAGAGAGGAAGGGCTTTCCGGCTGATTGCTGGGGCGGCTGATACTGCACATAGGGGACGTTCTGCATGTGTCCCACCGTAGCAATCGCGAAAGGACGTGATCGGGACAAAGACTAGCCACCCATGCCGCAAGAGATGGCTCAACTGTGGTCAAACCTTGGTGGCGCGGACGGTCAGCGCGGCCGGGGTTGCCAGGTCGCTCCGTCGAAGTAGTAATAGCCATCTGGGGAAATCGGAACACGCTGCCACGCTCCGGCTGCGGCATCCCACCAGTAGTTCTTATCGTCGGAGATCGTCGCTCCGGCCGGAGGCGTCGCCACCGGAGGTAGCGCGGCATCGGGAGCCGCCACAACCTCTGCCGGCGTCTCTGCAACAAGCTCCGGCTCGATGACAGGCTCCGGCTGCGGCATGCGCATCCACGCGCCGGCTGCGGCATCCCACCAGTAGTTCTTATCGTCGGAGATCGTCGCTCCGGCCGGAGGCGTCGCCACCGGGGGTGGCGCGGCATCGGGAACCGCATTCTCCACAGGTGCTGACGTCTCGGCCCCCGTCACCGGCTGCGACCCCGGTTCCAACGGTGGTTCGGCCGCCGCGACCACGGGAGCCGCCTCCACAGGAACCGGGGTCGCAGCGACCGGCAGAGGACTCGCGGCCGGCATGGGCACTGCCGTAGACAGCAGCATCGATGGTATGGGCTGCACGGTGCGACCCGAAACGACGGCAACGACAACCCCGATAACGAAAACCCCGCTACCAATGCCAAGCATTACCAGGTTCGCCGTCCCCAGATCGGTGACCTGCCCACGCAGGAGCAAGAAGGTCGCCACGACAACTCCGGCAACCCCACCGGCGACAATGCCACGCGACCCCGCGCCAAGCGTTGCGGCCAGCAGAATTCCCGCCAGAGCCACGCACACACCGCCGACATTGAGCCAGGTATGTACGTCACCGGCCGGTCCCTGAGACATGCCGAACACCAAGCCCACCATGCCAAACAGGCGCAAAAACTCAGCGTGATCGCTGCCACGCAACCGCGGCAGCAGGCTCGTCAGCAGCAGTACCAAACCACCGCCGGCAAAAACTGCCGGTATCACGACTTCAGGAGAGGAAACGCTGCCGTTCTGGATGGCGGCGGTGCCGAAATTCACTGCCGCGAAATCCGCCGCGACAAGTAAAAATACCAGCAGGAAATTGCGCCACCAAGCCAATGCAACGATTAGCAGTAGCGCGGCCAGAGCGGCTGCCATCGTGAATACCGAATTCGAATCGACAGCCGGAATGCCCGAGTTGAACACACCGGCACCAAACAACACCTCAATACAGACGACCCCCAGGCCAACGCTGGCCACGGCTACCGCCGTGGCAACGCCACGATCCCGCATCGGCGTACTGGGTCGTCGCATCAGCACAATCCCAACCGCCACGCCCACAACCACATAGGCCCCGTCGATGAGTGCCCGGGCCCACCAGTCGAGGGCGGGTTGCCACTGATAGGTGGCCAGAAGCCCACCGACCGTGCCCAGCATGAGACCGACATAGATGAACGCTTCGACCACCCCGAACCGGCCCGTCCGGACTTGACCATGTGCCTGCTCGGAATCTGTCGCCATCTTGCAGCCTCCTGGGTGACCTGCCCGAACGTCAACGTGTCGGGACAAAGGGGACTCTAACGCCAGGGCCCCTCCTATGACACTCAACGTACCCTAAACGGGAAATCTGATGAATGACGACACCCATTACTTCGCAGCACGGCCTAGTGCCAAGTCCCACCCACAGCCAGTGGCAGTGCGACTGTCAGACGTCAACCTCGACATCCAGAGCGATAGCGGCGTCTTCTCCAAAGGCGCCTTGGACCGTGGCACAGAGTTCCTGCTCCGAGCTGCACCCGGCCCACCCACGAAAGGTGCCATTCTGGATCTCGGCTGCGGTTACGGCGCCATCGCTCTGGTCACAGCGCTGCGCCATCCGCACACCGACGTATGGGCCGTCGACGTGAACGAGCGAGCCCTGGAACTGACGCGGCGCAACGCGGCAGCGGCCGGCATCGATAACGTTCACGCCGCCACACCCGACGAGGTTCCAGCCGATCTGCGCCTGGCCGCCATCTACTCCAACCCGCCGGTGCGAGTTGGCAAAGCCAGCCTCCACGAGATGCTGACGCGATGGCTCGATCGCCTCGTGGTTGACGGCCGGGCCTTCCTCGTCATGCACCGCTATCTCGGCGCCGATTCACTGGTGGACTGGCTCAACCTGAACGGTTACCCAACCGAACGGCTACGTTCGCGGCAGGGTTACCGGCTGTTGACCGTGACACCGAAGCGGCAGGACCAGGCATGATTCACAACGTGGCTCTGGGCATCATCAACATCAACATCGATCCCGTCGCGATCCATATCGGCAGTGGCATTCGCTGGTACGGCATCATGTATGCCCTGGCGTTTGCGGTGGCATACCGCTATGGCGTACTCCCCATCGCCACCGCCCACAATGTGGCCCGCCAGCAGGTCGAGCGCATTGCGACAGCCTGCATTATCACCGGCCTCATCGGAGCGCGTCTCTACTTCGTCGTACAGCAACCGGACTTGCTCGATTACCTCCGGCACCCGTTGCGCATCATCGCGGTGTGGGAGGGTGGAATGGCGTTCTTCGGCGCCATCATCGGCGCCATCGCCACGCTGGGTTACTTCGCCTGGCGCAATCGAAAACTGTCCTTCTGGATGCTGCTCGACGCCGGCGTGTTCTTCGCGGTCGTGGGTCAGCCCATCGGGCGCATCGGCAACATCATCAACGGCGACATCCTCGGAGCGCGCAGCGACGCATTCTTCGCCACCGCCTACACCTTCCCCGCCGGACTCGGTCACTGCGCCGTGCTTCAGCCCGGCTTCCTATGTGGTGTCGGATATCAACCCGCGGCCGTGTACGAAATGCTGGGGACTTTGGCCATCGGCGCTGTGCTCTTCTGGCTGCGCCACCTTCACACGCGTGACGGCATCATCGGCATCACCTACGTTGCGCTCTATGCCGTGAGCCAGTTCTTGATCTTCTTCCTACGCGACTCCGAACCCGTCATCGGTCTGGGCCTCAAGCAGGCGCAGTGGACATCACTCGCCATCCTGCTCGTGATCGTTCCAACAGCAGTGCTGGCCTGGCGGCGGTGGGGACGGGGAGACGGTGCGATGTCCTCGGGTAAGGCTCCGGATACGGCGGTGACGTAGAAGTGCGCCAGCACTGGTTCAGGGTCGGGACCGTTGACGTCACCACAACGGTGCTTATCACCGCACTTGCCACGGTCTCGATCTTCGTATACGCAATCGACCCCGGCCTGCTCGAACCGCTGGTCTTCTATTCGAACGGCGTGGCACCGGGCCAGGTTTGGCGGCTGCTGACCTGGCCGCTGACAAACGTCCCAGACATCTGGGTCGTACTCGGCATAGTCATGTTCTACTGGTTCGGACAGGGGCTCGAACAACTCCTCGGACGCACCCGGTTCCTGCATTTTTTGGTGATCCTGACCCTGGTGCCGGCTGCGGGAGACACGCTGTTTACGGTTCTCACGACGCATGCCGTCGCGAGCCTCACCACGCCTCTGGCCATAATCGGTGGCATCACATTCCTAGCCAGCGGCGTGGTCGTCGCCTACGCCGCCACCTACCCGACGGCCCGAGCCTTCTACGACATCCCGTTCTGGGCCCTGGCCGCCGTGATGCTCGGCCTCAGCGCGTTGCAGTACACCGGTACCCGCTCATGGGACTACCTCGTCTTTCTCTTGCTGATGGTGCTCACGGCACTGATCGGCGCCAGATCATTTGGCCTCAGCCGGCTGACCTGGATCCCCAAGCTCCCGCTGCCCGCCATCGTGAGCGGAGACAGGTCGAGAACCGAGGAGCGCCAACGCCGGCGCAAGACCAAGCTACGGGTGGTCCGTGATACCGAGATCAACCGTCTCCTAGACAAGATCGCCGCGCATGGGATCGAAAGCCTCACCCGCGAAGAACGCCACCGCCTCGACGAACACAGCCGCAACCGCGCGCAATAGCGAAGATTAGTTCCCGCGCCGGAACTTCTGCTCCAGCTGCGGCGCACGATTGCGCTTGACCTCCAGCCGGTAGCTTCCCGGACCGAGCAGCGCCTCGACCTCGCGTTCCAGTCCCACTCCCGGGTTGACACCGAACTCCTCGCCAAGTTCGATCTCATCGAAAGAATCAGGTCCCTCGACGTGCAGGACGACGACCACATCGCCAAGATGCCGGTCGACAACCGGACCCAACGCCGGAAGCACCGACGCATGTTCCTCACCCACTGTCAGATGGACCACGGCATTGCGGCGCCATGCCAGCAGGCGGGGGTCATCGAGCGCGTACACGGCTTCGGCGATGATCTTGGCCGGCGCGGCTTCAGGGTGTTCGCCATCGGACTGCGAAGTCGATCCGGGCGGTGGTTGCGCCGCCTCCACCTTGCCGCGCACCACGACGACGGAATCCGGTTTGAGTGTCGAGGCGCACTCCTCGAAGGTGCGCGCGAACACCACAACCTCGCAATTTCCGGTCAGATCCTCGATCTGCAGGAACGCCATCCGCTGGCCGGTGGTGCTGCGTTTGGGAACGAAGGCACGAACATCGCGCACCGCACCACCGACTTGAACATACAGACCGTCGAGGTGTGCCCCCAACTCGCCGATCGCCGTATCCGTACGCTCCGCCAGCTTGCCGGCAACGCGACGCAGGGGGTGGTCGCTCAGGTACATGCCCAGCAATTCGCGCTCCCAGCCGAGGCGTGCCTCGTCGCCGGCCGGAGTGATACCGGCCACCGTACCCAGATCCTCCGAGTCACCACCGGGCACCGGCCCCATCGCCGCCTCGAGGCCCGAGGTGTCGCCGAACAGCGCGGTCTGCCCGGAGTCACGCTCACGGCGCAGTGCCGCACCACGATCCATGGCCCGATCGAGGAGCGCCAGCATCAGCGCGCGCTCCCCCAGACAATCGCAGGCGCCGCTCCGAATCAAGGCTTCAAGCACCCGGCGGTGCAGTTCGCGCGTGCCGACGCGCAGGCAGAGGTCGAGCAGTGATTGGAAGGGACCACTCGCTTCGCGTTCCGCGATGATCGCCTCCACGACCTTCTCGCCGACATTCTTGATGACAGAAAGGCCGTAAAGAATCTCCTTCTTATCGGCATCACCCACGGCAAACCCGGCCGCCGAACGATTGATGTCAGGCGGCCGGACCGTCAGGCCTCGCGCATGACAGTCGATGATTGTCGCCTTCACCTTGTCGAAGTCTCCGGCCTTGCTGTTGAGTAGCGCTGCCATGTACTCGAGCGGGTAGTTGGCCTTGAGGTAGGCCGTCTGGTAGGAGATCAGACCGTAGGCGACGGAGTGAGCCTTGTTGAAGCCATAGCCGGCGAAGTACGCCATGAGGTCGAAGAGTTCACCCGCAGTCTTCTCCGCAACCTGGCGCGCCACTGCCCCGGACACGAATTTTTCGCGCTGCTCGGCCATCTTTTGCTTGTTCTTCTTGCCCATCGCGGCACGGAGAATGTCCGCTTCACCCAGGGAGTAGCCCGCTACCGCCGAGGCGATCCGCATGACCTGATCCTGGTAGATGATGGTCCCGTGAGTTTCGGCCAGAATCGGCTCCAACTCGGGAAGCAAATAGGTGATCGGTTCTTCGCCACGCCGGCAGCGCATGTAGATGTCGATAACCCCACCTTCGATGGGCCCGGGGCGGTTGAGCGCCACGGCGACACCGAGATCTTCGAGGCTACGCGGCTGCATGTCGAGACAGATCCGCTTGGCACCCGATTGCTCCATCTGGAAGACCCCGTGAGTGTCCGCACGTCCAAGTAACTCGTAGGTTTTAGGGTCGTCGAGAGGAATCTGGTCGATGTCGATATCGATGTCGCAAGCCTGCTTGATGCTTTGCACCGCATCGTCGATGACCGAAAGGTTGGTCAAGCCCAAAAAGTCGATCTTGAGCAGGCCGATCTTGGAGACGCCGTTCATATCGAACTGCGTGACCGCACCCTCACGCTCGCCGCTCGTGTTGCGCGCCAGCGGAACGATGTTCATCAGCGGCTCACGACCGATGACAACCGCCGCGGCATGTGTCGACGCATTCCGGCAGATGCCCTCCAGGCGTCGTGCATTGTCGACGACGCGTTTGGCCCAATCCTCGCCTTCGTACAGTTCGTGCAGTTCACGACTCTCGACAAGCGCCCGGTCGAGGGTGATGCCGGCCGTCTGGGGCACCAGCTTGGCCAGCCGGTCGACATCGGACAGCGGCACGTCGAGGGCCCGTCCGACATCGCGCAACGCAGCGCGTGCTGCCATGGTGCCGAAAGTGATTATCTGGGCTACTCGATCGCGACCGTACTTGCGCTCCGCGTACGCCAGCGCCTTGCCCCGGCGGCGATCGTCGAAGTCGATGTCGATGTCGGGCATCTGGACGCGTTCGAGGTTGAGGAATCGCTCAAAGATCAACCCGTACCGGAGCGGGCAGATGTTGGTGATGCGCAGCACATACGCAACCAATGAACCCGCCGCGCTGCCGCGACCCGGCCCAACCTGGACCCCCTCGCAACGAGCCGCCCGAATGAGGTCCCACACGATGAGGAAATAGGTGGCAAAGCCCGTCTGCGCAATGACGTCCAGTTCCATAGCCAGGCGCTCGCGCGCCTCGCGCGACGGGCTTTCGCCATAGCGTTCCTTCAGGCCTGTCTCGCACAGCTCGCGAAGATAGCCATCGGCATCGATGCCGTCTGGAATCGGGTGATATGTGGGCAAGAGGTTGTGCCCCAGATCCAGTTTCACATTGCAGCGCTGCGCGACTGCCAAAGTGTTGCTGGCGGCTTCGCCATAGGCGGCAAAGCGCTGGCGCATCTCGGCGCCACTGGAAACGTAGAAATTCGGTCCGTGGAAACGGAAACGCTTCTCGTCGCGCTGACGAGCGCCGGTCTGGATACACAGCAGGATGTCATGGGCCTCGGCATCCTCGGGGCGGATGTAATGGGCGTCCTGCGTGCAAACCAACGGCAGCGACGTGCGTTGTGCCAACTCTGTAAGACCCGCGCGAATCGTGTCCTCGCCAGGAATGCCGTGGTCATGAAGTTCCAGAAAATAATTATCCGGACCAAGGATTTCCATGTGCTGACGCGCCACCCGTTCCGCCGCATCCATGTCCCCGGTCAGGATCGTCTGCGGCAGTTCACCGCCCATGCAGGCCGACAAACAGATGATTCCCTCAGCGTGTTCCGCCAGGAGTTCCTTGTCGATTCGCGGTCGCTGGTAGAACCCCTCCAGGTGCGCCTTGCTCACCAACTGCACCAGATTGCGGTAGCCGGTGTTGTCACGCGCCAGCAGCACCAGGTGCCAGGGGTCGCGATCAATGCGCTGCTCTTTGTCATGACGCGAACGCTGGGCCATGTAGACCTCGCAGCCGATGATGGGGTTCAGTCCCGCCTGGGTAGCCTCGACGTAGAAGTCGACAGCGCCGTAGAGCACGCCGTGGTCGGTGATACTGATCGCCGGCTGGCCGAGCGCCTTGGCCCGGGCCACCAGGTCGCCGATGCGAGCCGCCCCATCGAGCAGGGAAAACTCGGTGTGGGTATGCAGATGGACGAACGGGTCCGGCTCCACGAGTTCGGCGGCAGGAAGTGCATCGATAGCCAAAGATCACCTGAAAACGCACGGTGCGAACGGATCACCTCCACCTAGTGCCCGGGGCGCGTTGGTGACGGCGAGAAGCTCCAAGTGTGACGCGTCGGCGAGTTGCAGCGTAGCGCCACCCCGGTTCGCGCGCCAGCCCGTGCGCTCGTGCAAAATGGACCGGAAGTGGACTTCATCACCGGCCTGCACGGCTCACTGGCAACCGTCCTGATCTGCGCCTTGCTTTTCATCGACGAGGCCGGCGTGCCCCTCCCCTTCGCCCCCAACGAGGTGCTGCTGGTTATCGCTGGCCTGCTGATCGCGTCGGGCTCGTTGCCGTGGTTCATCATCTACCCGCTTGCCGTGATCGCCATCCTCCTCGGCTGCCTCACCGGCTTCAGTTGGGCACGTGCAGTGGGACCCGACCAACTGCGTACCATTGCGTCACGGCTGCAGGCCCTCCGTGCGTATGACCGTGCCCGCGCACGGATGAGCCATGCCGACGTCCGCGCCGTCGCCGTGGCGCGCTGCCTCCCCGGAATTCGCGTCTACGCAACGCTCATCGCCGGCGCCAGCGAGATGCCGCGCAAGACGTTCATGCGGGCCGCCATTCCTGCGGCCATCGTCTGGACGGCCGTATTGCTCACCGCCGGCACTGCCGTGGGGGTGCCTGCGGTGGCGTTCTTTGGCCAGATCGAAAAACTCGCCATTTCCGGCGGCATTCTCGTACTACTGGGAATCGTGGCCTACCGCGCAGCCCGGCGTGCACCACGGCGGTGGCCCTCCGGTGAAGTGTTCTCCGGTATAGCTCCGTGGCACCGCGTCGTACTTGCGATCGCCCTTGACGCTAGCGTAGTCGCGGTTGTAGCAGCGGGGTTCGACCGGATAACCCGCTCGTTCCTGCAATTCCGCATCCACAGCATCCTCTTCACCCAGGAACTGGACTCGTTGCTGATCCTCACCGCCGTGGCCATCAGCTACCTGGTGGGCAGCCGGCGCCAGAGGCGCGGGGAGACCGCCGGAGAACGTCTCTTCGCGGTCAGCTACGTTCGTCCTCGCCGGTTGTCACCCGAGGGTTCCCCCAAATCCCGATCGACCGGGGCCGAACCGTCCCCAAAGTGAAGCTGACGACCCGGCAGCGCGGAGTCCTCCTCTGTGCCGTGCTCGGCTCCGCCATCGTCTTTCTCTACCAGACCGTGGTCAGCGTGGCCCTGCCCAGCATCGGACGCCAGTTGCCACGGCTCTTCGTGAGCGTCCTCGAAGGCCGGTCATACGTCTACATCGGCTATCTGCTGACCCTCAGCTCACTTCTGATCCTGGCCGGTGCGCTGAGCGACGCCTATGGTCGCCGGAGGATGTTCGGATGGGGTCTGGCGACCTCCGGAATTGCATCGCTGCTTTGCGGTCTGGCGCCAAACCTGGAACTACTCATTGTCTTTCGGGTTCTGCAGGGTGTCGGTCCGTCTGGCCATAAGCCCACTCAACCAGCCGGCTCACGGGGTTGGCGGCGTGCCTATCGCTCAACTCATCGACGCGACCAAGATTGCGTCAACTGACGCCTTCCACCTGGCGATGCTGGTGAGCGCCCTGCTCCTCTTGGCAGGTGCGGTTGCGAACGGCATTGGTATCCGCAATCAGCAAGACCGGAAAGGTTCTGCCGGCACAGTCCACTAGACTGTGCTAATGCTGCTGCTTCTAGCCGTTCTCGTCCCTGTGCTGCTTGGCGTGGGTATCGCTTGGTCGCGACGCGCAAGAGGTGCGCCCCAGCCCGAGGCGGCAACGCAATCGGATACCGGATCGCACGGTACCGAGCAATTGCAAAGCGAGGCCAAAGCCCTCATCGACGCCGCCCGCGCCGATGCTCTGCGGCTGCGCAGCACATCTCTCGAGGAGATTCAGGAACGGCAGCAGAGCCTGGACCTGCAGGAGGCCCTGATCGCCGAACGCGACCGTCTGCTGGGCAACCGCCACCACAGTTTCATGCAGCATCGCCACTCTTACAAAGAGCGCCGGGCCGAACTGGACGCCCAGCGGGAAGAGATCGACCTGCGCCGCCAGGAGGCGACCGCACTCCTCGCCGAGCGAGCCGATCTGGCGCGCGAAGAGGCCGTCACGACCGTCCTCGATCGCATCTCGGCCGAGCTTGCCGCCGAACACCCAAGTCGTGTCGAGGCCGCAGTGCGTAGTCTTGACGACGACCCTGAGGTCGCCGCCCGAGGGCTGATCACCGCCGCGCTACAACGTCAGGATCAGGGCCACGCGGATGGAGTTCCACGATCTGGACCGATCTCCCTCGAGGAGCTTGACGACCCAGCACGAGAGCAACTCGTCCTCACCCTCGAAGCCGTCGCCCTGCAGACCGCCACAGAACTGAACATTGACACCGAGCGCGCCCAGGCAGGCCTCCGCAGCCAGGATCCTCTGAGCCGTGAGGTGGCCCGCCAAGTGGCCACCGAGGTCTTGAGCCGCAAGCTTCAAGTCGAAGCGGTATCACCACTGATCCTCAAAACCCGCACTGAACTGGCCAAGAAGGTGGTACAGATAGGCGAACGGGCGCTGTGGGAGATGATGTTGGAGGGTCGGCCCGAACTCGCCGAACTCGTCGGAACCCTCCACTACCGTTTCTCCTACGGCCAGAACGCGTTGCTCCACTGCCAGGAGACCGGCTACCTCTGCGGCATCCTGGCGTCCGAACTTGGAATGAATCAGGAAGTCGCTCGTGAAGCCGGAATGCTCCACGACATCGGCAAGGCCGTCGACCATGACATCGAGGGATCGCACGCCATCATCGGTGGCTCGTTGCTTGAAATCCTCGGGACCAACACGGCAATCGTCCACGCCGTCAAGGCGCACCACTTCGACGAGGATCCGTCGACCGATCTCGCCATGCTGACCATTTGTGCTGACGCCATTTCGGCATCGCGCCCAGGAGCGCGACGCGACACGCTGGCCTCCTACCTGGCCCGTCTCGAACAGCTACAAGAGATCGCCACCCGCCATGAGGGCGTGGAACGGGCTTTCGCACTCCAGGCAGGACGTGAGATTCGCGTCGTCGTCAGCGCCACGAAGCTCAAGGACGACTCCCTCGGGAGGCTTTCGCACGAGATCGCCCGCGAGGTGGAGGCTGAGATGCAGTACCCCGGAGTGATCAAGGTGACGGTCATCCGCGAACTCATGGCGACCGCCATGGCACCCGCCCAGGTCACTGCGGGAGTGGGGGCTGGGACGGATCCGTCAGCGCAATCGCAGGCCGGTCTCCCCGGCAACTCCCCAAGACGCCGGCGTCGAGGCGGCCGCAACCGCAAGAACAAGACGCCTGGCGACAGCCTCCAGGAGGAGGCGGAATCCGCCGAACAAGGGATCGTGCCGGAATAACGAGGACACTGCCTCAGCCGGCGAGGAACTCGGTGATGGTCCGCGCGACAGCGACCGGATCCTCGTGGATGAAGACATGGCCGAGACCCTCGAACCAGTGATGCCTCGCGCCGGGAATACGCGACTCCAACATTTCGGCGTCAGACAGCGGAATAACCGCGTCCTCGGTACCGTGGAGGATGAGCGTCGGGATCCGAAGGGCAGCAAGTCGACCCGCCACATTGATCTCAGCGGTGGCCTGGTTCTGTGCCGAGTGAACCTTCGCACGCACAGGATGAGTTCCCCTTTCACGTGCCTCCCCATCGATGAAGTCGGCATGCTCACGCAAGAAGCGTTCTGAGTAGAGGACAGTGGAGGCAATGCGATACGCGGCCTCGGGTGTACGCGTGCCCCGGCCCAGCAGCCGGTCGCGCGCCTCAGAACCGAACGAGACGATCGCCTTGCCACCCAGCGCCGTTGCCGCCAAGATCAGCCGGCGCACCCGATCCGGATGGTCGACTGCCAACTGCTGCGCGATACCGCCACCCATCGACACACCGAACACATCGACTTTGGCCTCCCCCTCCACAGCCTGCACCACCGACAGCGCATCGTCCACGAGTTGTGTCGAAGTCCAGGGTGGGTCGCTCATCCCCGATTCACCCAGACCGCGAGGGTCGTAGGTGATGACTCTCGAAAACGGCGTCAGATACGGGATAAGCGGGTCGAAGGTGCGACGCGACGTCCCCCATCCCGGAATGAGCAACAGCGCACAGCCGGCCGGCGTACCGCCTTTGTGGACCTCGACTGCCAGACGGACGCCATCTTGGGTTTCCACCCAAAGGTTCTCGTTAATCACGGCTGCAGAGCTTAAGCCCGAATACCCGATACTGGGGCAGTGGCCGATCTACGTATCCCCGATGCCGCATTGCACGACCGTGGCGTTCGCGTCGCGCTGACCGCGCTCGGCTGCAAGGTCAACTACGCCGAGATGGCCGAACTTGCGGGTGCCCTGGCCGCCGCCGGATGCACCGTGGTTGACGAAGCCGAACCCGCCGACGTCCGGGTGGTCAACTCCTGCACCGTCACGCTCCAAGCCGACGCCACCACCAGGCAGCGCTTGACAAGACTGCGGCGCCAGTACCCGCACTGCCACCTAATCGTCACCGGCTGCTCGGTGGACACCAACCCGGATCGCTACCTGCCCAATGACAGCGTCGGAGCACGCTCGACGCCGCGCGGTATTGACGCCGCTTTTAGCAACGCTGAGAAATCACGAATCGTCGAACACGTGGTCGCTCTATGCCAGGAGCGCGACACCTTGCCGCCGCTTGCGGCAGACCTAAACGCCGTTCCTCCGCTACGCGCACGCGCATTCATCAAGGTACAGGACGGTTGCAACCATCGCTGCAGCTACTGCATCGTATGGCGTGCCCGAGGTCAGTCCCGGTCAGTGACACTCAATGCGGTTCTAGAACAAGCCGAACGCGCACTGACTGCCGGCCACGCCGAACTCGTCATCGCCGGAGTCGACCTCGGCAGTTGGGGGCGCGACATCGGGCTCGGCCTCGCCACTCTCGTCGAGGCATTGCTGGATGCCGTCGGAGATCGCGGGCGCATCCGGCTTTCCTCGATTAACGCCAACGATGTGAGCGACAGCCTCATCGAACTCAGCCGGCACCCCCGCCTCTGCCCGCATTGGCACATGCCCCTGCAATCGGGCAGCGACGAAGTTCTGAAGGCGATGTATCGGGGATACCGGCGGGCTCAGTTTGCTCGTGTCGCCGCCGCCCTGCGCCAGAGCAACCCCGACGCCCAGTTCACCACCGACATCATGGTGGGATTCCCCGGTGAAACCGAGGCCGATCACAAGGCCACGCTGGAGCTGGTTCGCGAGATCGGATTCCTGCGCTGCCACATCTTTCGCTACTCACCACGACCGGACACTGCCGCAGCCGCCCTGGCAGGGCGAATCGACGACGCCACCGCACACCGCCGTAGCCAGGAAGTGCACATCGCCGCCGCGAAGGCATCGACCGCCGCCTACGCAAGCGTCGCAGACCGGCGGCTGGAGGTGGTCTGGGACCGTATCGATGCCACCTGGGCGCACGGTTTTGCGGCGACATATCACGAGGTGGGGGCTCCCGCACAGCCGGACCTGCACCTGGGCGGCATCAGCCAGGTGCTGGTCCAGTCGGTCGACGGCAACGTATTGCGCGCCGTCAAGGTGTAGGCTCCTGGATTCATGAACGACTGTCTCTTCTGCCAAATCGCCCAGGGCACGATTCCCGCCGACAAGGTCCACGAGGACGATTCCACGGTGGCCTTCCGCGACATCACCCCGCAGGCCCCCTGTCACATCCTCGTGATCCCGCGCCGGCACATACGGTCGGTCGCCACGATCACCCCAGACGACTATCCGCTCTGGTGTCACATGTTGGAAGTGACCCAGCGCCTCGCCGTGTACGAGGACCTCGTCGGCGACGACGCCGGGTATCGAGTGGTCACCAACTCCGGTGTCGCCTCTGGCCAGTCGGTGGACCACCTCCACCTCCACATCCTCGGCGGTCGCACCATGACCTGGCCGCCTGGATAAGAGCCTATCCAGAAACCCTGGTACGAGCAGATCGCCGTCCAGACCGTCGAGATCAAGGAAGCGCTGAGCATCGCAGGCGATTGCACCAGTAGGTGCAGGAGCCGGGAAGCGCAGGAACTGACGCCGAGATCGACGTAAATGGACGGATGAGATGCCGGGCTGGGGTTTCTGTATAGGCTCTAAGCATCGTCAGGACTTGAAGGCACCCCTGACGTGGTCGAAGAAGCCCCGGCGCACCTCGGCGGGATGCCCGGTCAGTTCTCCCAGTTGCTCGTAGAGCTTGCGCTGGTCGGCACTGAGCCGGGTCGGAATCACGATATGAACGACACATAGCTGGTCGCCACGCCGACCGCTGCGCACGTGAGGTACGCCAAAACCGGCGATCTTGATGACCTTGCCGTTCTGGGTGCCTGCGGGAAGCTCGATCTGGTGCTCTCCGTCGACGGTCGGGACCGCGATGGTGTCACCAAGTACTGCCTGAGCCACCGACACCGGCAACTCGTACACGAGGTCCGTGCCATGCCGCAGGAGGTCGGGATGCGGCTTGACCCGAAAACCCAGATACAGGTCGCCACGGGGCCCGCCACGCGGACCCGCCTCCCCCTCGCCGGAGACGCGAACCGAGACATCCTCATCGACACCGGCAGGAATGGTCACCTCGATGCTCTTGCGGACGTCAACCAGGCCATGGCCCCGGCAGCGACTGCACGGCTCGGCTATGAGCCGTCCTTCACCGTGACACCTAGGGCATGAACCCACACTGGCCATCTGACCGAAGATCGATTGCACCGTACGGCGGACCTGGCCATGGCCTCCGCAATCGGGACACGTGGTCGGCTGCGTCCCGGGCTTGGCGCCGCTGCCCTGGCACTCGGGGCAGGTGTCGGCCCGCGGCACCTCGATACTCCGCTTAGCCCCGTATACCGCTTCCTTGAAGTCGATGTCGATGTTCATGCGAAGGTCGTTACCGTGAGGCGGCCCACCACGACGATGCCGAGCACCACCGCCAAAAAACATGTCGAACAGGTCGAAGGCCGACTCGAAGGAGAAGCCCCCGAAATCGGGCATGCCTTGGCCGGCGTGGCCGAAGGTATCGTAGCGCTGCCGCTTGTCGGCATCACTGAGGACGGCGTAGGCCTCGCCGACCTCCTTGAATTTTTCCTCAGCCGACGGGTCGCCCTGATTGCGATCAGGGTGGTACTTCATGGCCAGCTTGCGATATGCCCGCTTGAGTTCGTCAGGCTTGGCGCCGCGCGCCACACCCAGAACCTCGTAGTAATCCCGTTTGGTCGTAGCCATGGGTCAGGCACCTGGACTGGCCGGATGCGCAATGCGAACCACTGACGGACGGAGCACCCGATCGTGAAGGCGGTAGCCGCGTTGCAACTCAGTGATTACCGTGTCGTATTCCACGTCTTGCGACTCCTCCGCACCGATCGCCTCATGGATCGACGGGTCGAACGGCTCCCCCACTGCGGGCACGGCCACAACTCCAAGGCGTTCCAGCGCAGCCTCGAAGTCACGCACCACCAGTTCGATACCGCCTACAAAGCTGGCCACGCCAGTTGCCGTACCGTCTGGAACATGCTCCAGAGAACGATGCAGGTTATCGAGTACGGGGAGCAGCGCCAGTGCCGCCTCCTCGCTGGCATAGCGGCCTCGATCGGTCAGCTCCTGAGCCTTGCGTCGCCTGAAGTTCTCGAAATCGGCCGCCATCCGCACGTATTGCGCATGCATGGTCGCCAACTCCTGTTCGAGAACCTCGATGTCCTGCACAACCGAGGTTTCGCTTTGGCCGGCACCAGAATCGGCATCCGTATCGGTCACCATGTACTGGTGGGGTTCGGCGCCAGGAGCGCGTCTTCTTGTCATCTTCCCTCCATCATCCCAGCATTCTGCTGATGGCCTGGCCGACCCGTTGCGCCACATAGCGAACGCGAGGCGCCACCTGCGGATAGTGCATCCGGGTCGGTCCGAGGACTCCAATGGTGCCGGTTCGCCCCGCGCCCGCGCGGTACGTCGTCACCACCAGGCTGCACTGACTGAGTTGCTCAAGGCCGTTTTCACGACCGATCATGATCTGCATACCCTGTCCTAGATCGAGCTTGGTAAGAACGTCGGTAAGAAGCCGATCTTCCTCGAGAACATCGAGAACCTGCTGGAGCCGCTCCACATCGCCGAACTCGGGCTGGTGCAGCAAATTGCGAACGCCATCGTGGATGACGAGTGTGTCCTGACGGCTGTCGATACCGCGCATCGCAGTAAGGACGTGGTCGAGCAGCAGGCGGCCTAGCGAGGCCGGCGGCCCGGGCCAAACGACCCCGGCGATCTCTTCCGCGTTGAGCCCACGGATGTGGCCGTTGATGCCACGAGCCACATCGCTGAGCTCATCCTGGGTGGTGTCGACCCCGGGCGTCACCGGAATCTGGCGGATGAGATTGCCTTCGAGCACCAGAATCACCAAGACGTGGACCGGGTCGAGCGAGACCAGATCAACGTGCTTCACCCTTGCCGCCAGCGCCCGCGGGCCGGTGACGATGCTGACCGAGTCGGTGGCCCGTGCCAGCACCATCGCGGCTCGCTCTTGCAACTGGTCGAGATTGCTGGGAAGGTCTACGAAATGCGGGTCGAACTGGCGGCGTACCGCAAGCGGCACCGGTTCCTCTTCCATCAGGAAGTCGACGTAGTAGCGATAGCCGAGGTCGGAAGGAACACGTCCAGCCGACGTGTGCGGCTGCAGCAGGTAGCCGACATCGACAAGCGTGGCCAACTCATTGCGGATGGTCGCCGACGACCAGGATGCGAGATGGACGGCAAGCGCACGCGACCCCACCGGCACGCCGGTCTCGAGATAGTCGGAGACGACGGCCTTGAGGATCTGCTGCTTACGGATGTCCAGATCTATCGGAGAGTCCACGTCGTATAGGTGGTGGCCCGCCCATCACCAGGGCGGTTAGCACTCGGTGTCCCTGAGTGCTAAATGGTACCACGCGAGAGATCGATCCTCCGCCGCCCTCCACGAGATTGAGACATCTCTTCGGTGAGATCTCGATGCAACAAATCGAGAACCTCCTGGGCTTTCCAATGTTCCATTGCCGCAGCCGTACTCGAAGACAGACCGGCGCGCATCAATTCGGCGACCACTAGCTGGGGCGGCGGCTCATGCACGCGGTGACGTTTCATCTGTAGGAAAGAGTGCACCCGGGACGATATGGAGAACGATGCTCGTTGACGGAATGTGACCGAACCGTCTAGAAGCCGTCCAGAAAGTCAATCGACGGCTGTCGTCATCACACCGCCGATACCGCGTTAGTCGCGAGCCAGGCCCGCTCCCGAGGTGGCGGTGTAGCCAAGATCGCCGTCGTTGCCCGTTGTCGCGACCGTCACGCCGCCGCCCAGTTCGGGGACCTTCCCTTGGGACACCGTCGGCACAGCCACCCATCTGGGGTTGACTGCATCGAGCAACACCGGCAACAGTCCGCCGCCTGGCGGCGATACCAGAAGGTCGGCATGGAGCAAGGACCGCCCGAGCACCGCCACCGACCCCTGCGCCGGCGAAGGCACGGCCCCCGTCACAACCACCGTCCAACCGGCGTCAGCTTGGACGCGCAAAACACAGCCCACCGCGGAGTGTTCGGGGTCCGCTGTCACGCAACTCCAGAGAGCCCCGCCCCAGCGCCAATCCGTCGCGCCTAGGCTGACATCGGCGCCACCCTGGCGCAACCCCTCGACGGCGGTTTGACCGCCAGCGGTCAGGTTTGCCGCAACCACCACCTCACCAACCGCGTAGTGGCCGACCAGTCCGGCCAGCCCACCGACTGACTTGGGGTCGGATGCAGTGACAACGACGACATCGAGCCGTAAGTCCGTTGGCGCCAGCACCCGCCCGAGTGCCGTAAGCAGAGGTTGTGGATAGGCGCCGGCATCGACCAATACCCGCTCGCCCGATGCCATTTCCATCAGCACCGCCTCTCCACCACCGACATCGAGGACCGTCACACGGCCCGCTCCTGATGGCAACGACGCGATGCCGGCGATGCCCAGCGCCACCGCAGCCCCGGCGATGCCCGCAACCGCAACACGCCACTCCACATCAAGACGACGACGCGCCAACCAGTACGCCACCAGCACACCCACAACAAGCCCGCCAATTTCGGCTCCTATCCAGGCTCCGGGCCAGTTGCCGACGTGGATCGCAGCCCCGGGGATAGCCGCCAGCACGCGCGAGATGGCGACAACCGCGCCCGAAAGAGCGCCGGCCAGTTGCAGCGGCAGCCAGCCCGCAGCCGGAACCGTGGCGGCGGCCACCGACCCAACGATTCCCAGTCCTACGATCAAGGGCAATGCGGGCAGCACGATGGCGTTCGCAACCGGCCCGACAACTGAGATCACCCCGAATGTGGCAGCAATAATCGGCAGCGTTGCCATCTGCGCCGCCACCGTCACCGCCAACGGCACTACCAGGAGACGTGGTCCCGGCAGCCGCCGTTGCAGCACAGGAGCCATCAGCAGGATCCCGGCAGTGCCCACGAAAGAGAGCTGGAAGCCGACGTCGAAAGCAATCCGGGGCTCCAGCCCGCAGAGCAGCGCAGCTATGCCCACCAGACCAATGAACGGATCCAGCCTGCGCCCATCGCGACGCACCGCAAACGCCAGCGCGGCCATCATCGCGCTACGCATGGCCGCCGCACCGCTGCCGCTGAGAACGACGTAGAACGCCACACCCGCAAGCCCGACGAGACGGCGACGCCACGGCAGCCATCCGCCCAGTGTGGTGAGTGCAGCCAGCAGCCCCAGCACAATGATCACCTTGAGGCCACTGACCGCGACGATGTGATAGAGCCCGGCATCCTGCAGCGACACGCGAATGCCGCTGTCGATGGGCTGGTGAATCCCCATAGCCACACCGAGGACGAGACTGGCAGCCGGTTCGGGAAGCTCGCTGTCGACGGCCTCTCGAACGTGTTCTCGCAGCACCGCCAGCCACCGCTGCGGAGACTGCTCGACTCCAACCACAACCGCCGAACTCACCGTGGCGATGGCGTCGACTCCATCGCGCTCGAGTGCCTCCATCGATTCCGCACCCGGGCGCCGCCCTGGGAAGCGGAGGGCTGACGCCGTAATTGCGACCCGGTCACCCACCTGAAGCCCCACCGGCACCAGCCCCCCGAGGAGCACGCGCCCTCCTGCCGCCATGGATTGGTCGGCCGTGGCGATTCGATCGACATCGACCACCACACCGGGCGTCTCAGTAGCACTGACCACCCCCGAAACGATCAGCGGCACACCTATATGGCCGGCAAGCGCCGCGTCTCCACCAGCGGTACTACCACCTCGCGCCAGGCCAACCAGCACACAGACGGCAACGGCCATAACGACCCCTCCTCCACGCCCAAGAACGCCCTGTGCAATGAGAGCAACGCCCAGAGAACCCAGTCCAACCGCCGCCACTGCTCTCGCATCCAGCCGCAATCGCCAGCCCAACGCAACAGCCAGCGCAAAACCGCCAAGTCCGGCGATGGCGGCACCACGGCGGCTCGCCGGTTCAGTGGATGGCACGCAGCCAGGGCGAGATGGCCGCATACGTGGCTTTGTCCACCTCCAACGCATCGCGCAGTTCAGTCAGACTGGCCACCGAACCCCAGGTGGAGCGGTAATCGACGATGGCCTGCGCGAGCCCGGCGGGCATTCCCGGCACAGCCGCCAGTTCCTCCATACTGGCGGAATTGACGTCCAGCCGCACGGTGGCAGAACCAGACGATCCCGACGGCTTCAAGAACGGCACATTGATCTGCCGGGCATCCTGCACCCGCGCCGCCAGATTGGGGAGCTTGCCCGGGTCTGCGGCAGATGTCATGCCGCCAGCCGCGGCGATGGCGTCAGCAACCCGCGCCGCTTGGCTGAGCCGGTAGAGACCGGGATGGACCACCGCGCCGCTGACAAACATCAGCGCCACCGGCGTAGTGTCCGAGCCAAGATCGGCCGTGGACAGCGTGGCGACCGCTGTCCCAGCGGTTGGCACAGAGTGGACAAGCACGATCGCGCTTCCGATCCCACATAGGAGTAGGCCCACCACTACGGCACCTATGCGAATGTGTTGTTTTGCATATGACAACATACCGGGCAGCATAGTATCAGCAGGTCGGCCCGGTAGTCAAGCCAGGGAGGCGGATGCAGCCCAAACCTCACCGCGTTGTTGCCTTGGCGCCCCAAGGGTGGTACCGTGCCAACGTCATCGCGTTCACTCCATACCCCCCTCATGCGAAGACTTACTTCACAATTCCGTCGCACGCTCGTAGCGTTGTTGCTCGCCCTGGCCGTGCTCTCCACGCCGGCGATGCAGTTTCACGTGTCCGCAGATCAGTACGACACGAAGATCGCTCAGCTTCGCCAGCAGATCGCCACAATGCGCGCGCAAATGGGAAGCGTGGGTGCCGAACAGCAGGCCGCAGCTCAGGCCGCAGCGGCAATACAGCAGGCGCTGGCTCAAACGCAAGTACAACTGGCAAGCACTCAGGCACACCTCAACGCCGTCAACGCCGAGATCGCGACCACCACAGAGCGCCTCGTCCAGGTCACCGCGCAGCTCGCCACCGACCGGCAGCACCTGGCCACGGTGATGAAGTCGATCTACGAAATGGACGACAGCGGTGCCGCCTTGTGGAGCGTCATCAACGCTTCGAGCATCAGCGACCTGACGCGATCTTTGATCTACCTTCAGCGAGTCAACTCCAGTATGACCACGCTGACGAACGCCGTTCAGGCCGACATGCGCACTGTCAGCGACCTGCGTGCCCGGGAGGTGACCGAGCAGGCCGAGGTCGTCAGCACCATGAACTCCCTGCAAGCGTTGCAGGCCAGCCAGGAAACCCAGGAGATCGCGTACCAGCGTCAGTCCGCGGCACTCACCGGGCAGGCGGCCTCGATCAATGCCCAGATAGGCGCCGCTCAGGCGCAGATAGTCCAACTCCAGGCCGCGCAAGCCGCCGCCGCATCGGCATCCTCGGGCGGCTGGGTGACTCGCGGCAATGCACTGCCCCCATTCAACTTCGGCCCACGCTTCGACGCCTTCCCGTGGGGTCAGTGCACCTGGTACGTCGCCTCTCTACGCGATGTGCCGTGGAACGGGGACGCCTGGGCCTGGGCAGGCAACGCTCGCGCCTACGGCTACTCCGAGGGGATGACACCACAACCAGAGGCCATCGTGGTCTGGGGTGCCGGCAACGGCTACAGCGGCTATGGGCATGTTGCCTACGTAGTAGCGGTAACCGGACCGGCGAGCTTCATCGTTGACGAGGCCAACTACCTCGGTCTAGGCGTGGTCAACCAGCGCCAGGTAACCAGCCTGAACGACGTCGAAGCCTTCATCTACTGAGCCACCGACGACCTTTCGATTGCTCCGGCGCGGCCTCTCCTGCTCCTTACCCACACGAAGCCCACACGAATCTGCCAAAGTGAGCAGGCTGTGCAAAGACCCGTCGACAGTGGCGCGAAGGCCACCCCCCTTACACCTCAACCGCGTAAGGGTCGGGCTGTACTTCGACGGGTTCCGAGAGCAGCGGTCAGAACCGCCCAGCCCGTTCTCGAACCACTTCGCCGCACGGAAACTCGCGGACCCCGGCGCTCAGTCGGCAGGGTAATTTTCCAAGCTCCCAAGGACTGGTTTCTCGAACGGTGCCCTATCCCCGCCAACATCCTCGAGTACAGTCTGCTGTTTGGCGGCCCGCTCCTCTTCGGAGCCCCGGTCAGTTCGATGATGGCCACCTACTGGTGGCTGGCGCAGATCCCCACAGTCGCCAATCTGACTCGCACCGTCATTCACGGAGATGTCTCGTACTGGACCCGACCCCAGGCCCGCCAGGCAATCGATGTCGCCAAGCAGGCGCGCCTGCCGATTGAGACGATGGACGGGATCAAGGGAGTCCCCCGGTGGGTACGATGGCTTCCGCTTGCGGCCGAGAGTGGGGGACGGCTCGTCCGGCGTGCAGCGGCAGTCGGCGACGACTGGATCAATCAGAGAGCTCGCTACCCAGGATTTCTCATCTCGATAGGGGTCGTTCTCACCGGGATGTTCATCCTGCCCGTCCCGTGGATTGTCCTCTTCCCCCTTGACGCCGTCGTCGGCTTCGCACCCAGAGTTTTTGCCGCCTGGCTGTGGTTACGCAATGGGCGCACCCGGGATTTCGAACTCCGTTTCACCCGCCCCGGCATCTACCAGCGACCGACAACGATCCGCAAGCTGAAAGAGAAGGCGGGAGTGGCAACCCACCTCCTGAGCATCCCCGGTCCCGGCCGGACGGCGGACCCCAAGCAGGCTGGGACACGAGCCCCGCGCGTCTTCCGGTCGCCGAGTCTGCACCTCCCGCCAAAGCCCGGCGGCGGACCCGCAAAGAGCCGATCGAGCCGCCCCTCCATGACGCTCTAACACCGTCGACACCTGGACACCGGTGTACGAAGCCTTCATCTACGGCCCACCGACAACGATCCGTTTTGCATAGCGTCCGCTCAATGTACAGTAGGTCCAATGTCCGCTTTAAGCCACTACACCGCCATCGCAACGACCGGGCTCTCGAAGCAGTTCGGCGCCCAGACCGCAGTGCGGGATCTCACCATCAACGTGCCGCAGGGTGTGGTCTGTGGATTTGTCGGACCGAACGGCTCCGGGAAAACCACCACCATTCGCATGCTGCTCGGGCTGGTCCGCCCAACATCGGGAAACGCCACGGGAGCTAACGTCATTTCATGTGGAAATTGCCGTTGACGACCCGCTGACTGCGGATAGGAAAGCGGCGTAGCCTTCCAGGCTGCAGAAACAACAACGGACCCGTTAGAGCGGGTTCATCTGGAGGACAACGCCGTGAAGGCAC
>JACWAJ010000044.1 GCA_014874355.1 bacterium
CCAATGTAATGAGGTGATGGCAAACGCGACGCGACTACAGGCCAGTTGCTAAAAGGTCGGCAACAGTGGAACACAGTAAGTGCAGCCGGCTCTGGGTCAGTTGACCGACGTTGGGGAAGCGCCGGAGCTCGGCAGTGACTCTGGCACTCATGAACCCGCTCACGGCGAGTACCGCAGGCGTTGGCCCGTATGTCTTGCGTATCGCGCTCAGCAGCTGAAGCCCATCGATCGAGCCCAACCGAAGATCGAGCAGAACCACTGCCGGCCGGGTCGAAACGATCATGCTGAGCGCTTCGTCGTTATCACGGGCAATGGATACGACGTAGCCGCCAGCTTCGAGCAGGCGCCGCTCATCCTCAGCCAGACCGCGATCGATCACGTCCTCGACGATCAATGCTCGGCCTCTCGTCACAGGTGCTGTTTGGGATTTCATCGGCTCCCCGTCGGGCTTACCCATGTGTTTCACGAACTTTCCGCCTGTTGGAACGATCTCAGGCTAGATTGGACTGTGCGCAATCACGGTTTCGATTCCGTAACGTGTCGCCATACTATAGTACCACTCGGCCACACGAATCTTCCGTACGCTATGGCCGCATGCATGCCGCGATCCGGTCATTGACGGGACCGCCCCCACCGCTTCCGAGAGCGCTTGGCCCCGTCACCGGCAGCAGCCACCGGGACGTGCGCCTCAAGATGCCGGCGAAGTTCCACCAGCCGGTCGCGTAACTCGCCGGCACGCTCGAACTCCAGATCCCTGGCGGCACGTTTCATCTCCCGTTCGACGTCCTTTGCCAGGCGCAGCAATTCGTCGGGCGGCAGGCCGGCCGCCTCCTGGAACGTCGCAGCGCGCGTACTGACCTCATTGCGATGCGTCTCCATCTGGTACACGGCCTTGACGATCGTCTGTGGCGTGATGTCGTGGGCAATGTTATAGGCCACCTGGATCCGGCGACGGCGCTCCGTCTCCGCAATAGCCCGGGCCATGGCCGCAGACGTCGAGTCGGCGTACATGACGGCATGACCGCCGACGTTGCGGGCGGCACGGCCGATGGTTTGTATCAGTGAACTATAGCCGCGGAGAAAACCTTCCTTGTCGGCGTCGAGGATACCGATGAAGGACACCTCAGGAAGATCCAGCCCTTCTCGAAGTAAGTTGATACCGACAAGTACGTCAAAACCCCCCAGCCGCAGATCGCGAATGATCTCAACTCGTTCCAGCGTGTCGATATCGCTGTGCAGATAGCGCACGCGAACACCGGCCTCACGAAGGTAATCGGTGAGATCTTCAGCCATCCGCTTGGTGAGGGTGGTGATGAGGCAGCGCTCATTGCGTTCCACCCGGTCGTGAATCTGCACGAGAAGATCGTCGATCTGCCCTTCCGAGGGTTTGACCGTAAGCGACGGATCTATGAGACCGGTCGGACGGATGATCTGTTCCACCGTGCGATTCGAATGCGCCGTCTCGTAGTCTCCCGGCGTGGCGCTGACATAGAGCAGTTGCCCCACACGCTGGTTCCACTCGGCAAAAGTCAGCGGCCGGTTGTCCAGTGCCGACGGTAGGCGGAACCCATACTCGATCAGGGGAATCTTGCGCGAACGATCGCCGGAGAACATACCTCCGATCTGCGGGATCGCAACATGCGACTCGTCGACGATGACCAGCGCGTCATCGGGCAGGAAGTCAAGCAGGCAGTTGGGGGCCTCCCCCTCGGCACGACCCGAGAGATGGCGCGAGTAGTTCTCGATGCCGGCGCACATCCCCGCCTCGCGCAGCATCTCCATGTCGAAGGTGGTGCGCTGACGCAACCGTTGCGCCTCCAGCAGGCGGCCGAGCGACTCCAGTTCGGCAACACGCTGTTCGAGTTCCGCTTCGATCCGAAGAATCGCAGCCGCGAGCTGGTCGGCAGGGGTCACGTAATGCGACGCGGGAAATACTGTGACCTCGCTTCGCGAAGCCAGGATCTCACCGGTGAGCGGATCGAACTCCTTGATGCTCTCGACCTCGTCCCCGAAGAATTCGATACGTGTGGCGATCTCCTCATAGGCCGGTTGGATATCGACCACATCACCGCGAACGCGAAAGCGCGAGCGCGCGAAATCACTGTCGTTACGGCTGTACTGGAGATCGGCGAACTTACGCAGCACGATGTCGCGACGCCACGCTTCGCCCTGCTTCAGAGAGATGGACTCCCCCAGGTAGTTCTCGGGCGAGCCGATACCGTAAATGCATGAAACCGACGCCACGACAATGACATCACGACGCGTGAGCAGCGCGCGGGTTGCACTGTTGCGCAGCCGGTCGATTTCCTCGTTGCGCGATGAATCCTTCTCGATATAGGTATCGGTACGCGCTATATAGGCCTCGGGCTGGTAGTAGTCGTAGTACGAGACGAAGTACTCGACCGCATTGTGCGGAAAGAACTCGCGAAACTCCGCCCAGAGTTGGGCGGCCAGCGTCTTGTTGGGCGACAGCACCAATGTCGGGCGTTGCACCGCATTGATGACGTTAGCCGCGGTAAACGTCTTACCGGAACCGGTGACGCCGAGCAGAACCTGCTCGCGCAGACCGCTGTTCACGCCATCGACGAGCGCCTCGATGGCAGATGGCTGATCACCGGCAGGCTCGAAGGTGGAGACGAGTTCGAACGCTGCCATTTGATCACAAGTCTACGCAGCCGTTACCTCCGCGTAGATCTCGAGCAGCCGTGTGACGTGACGCTCCCAGGAATGGTGCTCGATAACCGCGTCGCGACCAAGCGCGGCAAGCTCCGCACGCCAGGCCGGATCGTCCAGGATCGAGGTGACATTCGCCCGCAACCCGTCGAGATCTCCCGCCGGCGCCAGCGGAGCCACCCCCAACGCAGCGTCGCGCAAACCGACGACGTCGTAGCCGCAGACCACCGCCCCGGCGGCCATTGCCTCCAACGCTACAAGCCCGAGCCCCTCGTATCGCGACGGCATCACCACCACCTCGGCCGCGGCGTACTCCTCAGCAAGACGAGTGTCGTCGACCCCACCCAGAAACTCGATTCCCGACACAGACGAACAAGCTGTCACGACCTGCCGTTCCAACCGGCCGCGACCAACGATGTGCCCACTCATACCAGGGCGATCCGCCGCCAGACGGAGCATCAGGTGGATGGCTTCGACCACGCCCTTCTCCGCTTCGAGACGCCCCACGAAAAGAACACGACCCACAATCCGCTTTGCCGGATCGATGGCCATAGGAATCGACACCCCCGGCGGCAATACCTCGATGCGCGAAGCCGGCACGCCCATGGACAAGATCGCCGACGCGGTGGATTCGGAGACGGCGAGAATGCGCGACGCCCGCCGGTAACAGCGTGCCTCGATCCTGGCCAAAGCGCGCCGCAGCGAACGCAGCGAGTAAGCCTGGCGATACGTGTGGTGTGCCGTCACCACCATGGGCCTCGCCAGGCGTCGCGTCAGCAGAACCCCGCCAGGTCCGCCCTGGAGATGCACCACGTCCGGTTGCATCCTGGCAATAAGTTCGGGGTGACGATTGAGCCGGAGAGAAAAATCCAGTGGTGCCCGGTGCAACACCCGAGGAAAGGCGATGGCATGATCGCCCCGGCCGGAGAGGGTCACCACATCCACGCCAGTGGCCTGGAGGCCGCGCCGCAGATCGCGAACAACCACCCCCTGGCCACCCTGCGGAGGGGTGTCGTCATAGGTGACGAGTGCAATCCGCATCAGCGCTGACACCCCGGGCAGAAAACCGTGGTCCGCTGCGCCAGGGTCACCTTACGCAGCACCGCGCCACAACGCAAGCATGGTTGGCCGGCACGACCGTAGACCTGCAGGGCTTCCTGGTGCCGGCCCTTGGCATTCCAGACGTCACGGTAGTTGTCCACACTGGAACCACGATTACGCACCGCCTCGGTAAGAACCGATTGGATGGCGTCGTGGAGAGTCCGCCGCTGTGCCGGAGTGAGCCGGTGGCAACGACGTTGCGGCCGGACGCCGGCCCGATGGCATGCCTCGTCGATGTAGATGTTTCCCAGCCCGGCGACGCGCGCTTGATCGAAGAGTACCGCCTTGAGCTGGCGCCGGGTATTGCCCAGCACGATGATGAACTTGCCCCATCGGTCCACCGCGTCAACACGCCGACCCATAAGGTGCTGACAGAAGACTTCGGGAGCGGGAAAGCGCACGATCTTGGGATGGGTGGCCTCGACGCGCTCGAAACGTCGCCCAAGCAATGCGTCGCGCAGGTCGCGCGCCACAGTTTCGACCTCGGGCAACTCAGGCATGACGGTTCAACTCATCTCGACGCATGACCCAGATCATGCAACGGCCAACTTCATTGGGAGCCTTGATTTCAGCGGACTCGATACGTTCCAAACGAAATCCAGACTTACGGGCAACTGCAGCACTCGCCAGGTTTGCCTCATCGCAGTGAATCTCGATCCGGTCAATATCAGGAAGGCTAAACGCGGCCCCGGAGAGCAGGCCAACCGCCTCAGTCGCTATCCCCTTGCGCGTGTGCCGAACGTCCACCCAATATCCGATTTCCAAAGCCCTCGGACCGATCCTCGGCATGAGCCCGCAACCACCGACATACGCTCCGTCCGCTTTCAGGATGATTGCGTAGTTAGCTCTGCCTTCACAGCCGAACTGCTCGACGTTCTGGCGCACAAAGCTAAGGGCCGATGCGTCGGTTGGCGGGGTTTGCGCCCACGGCATCCAGCCCCGAAGGTGTTCGTGGCTGGCCTCGGTAGCCTCCTTCACCAAAGCGGCATCGGCCAGCCGGTAGCGACGCAAGGCAACCACCTGACCGGACATTTTTTCGGGTGGATGGAACATCAGAATCGCCACAGCGCCGGCTTAGTGAGGATTGCCGTCATCTTTGGGCTTTGTTAGCGCTTCGGCGCTACGGCGTGGACAGTCACCACATCGATCAAACCGTCCAGCCCGTCGAAATCTGAGGGATTGCATGTGTACAAAGGCAACTGATTGGCCAGTGCGGTTGCCGCAATCAACAGGTCGATCGCCCGACGCCCTCGTGCCTTGCGTCCACGAGCGGCGACCGCCGCATAGATGAGCCCGTACGCCCGAGCAGCTTCGGCGTCGAATGGCAGTGGATCGAAAGTGACCTCGGCACGCTGGAGCCTCTCTTGACGGCGCGCCCGCTCAAGAGGATCTGCCGTGGCATGGGGACCCGCGGCGAGTTCTGCCATGGTCACAGCCGCAATCGCCATCTCCTTGGGCAACCCGTCCGCTTCGAGCCGGTCGAGTTCGATCAGCACCGAGGTGTCCGCCAGCCCCCGGGGCCGCTGCCGTTCAGCCACGAGGCGTTGGGTCTTGATGGGCCAACGCATCTACATCACGTCGGAACCGCTCGAAGTCAATCGGGGCTGCATGTGCGAATACAGAGAGCACGGCGTCCTTTGAAACCATGCGATGCCGCCGCAACGGCGTCAATTCGCCAACTGCGACCCCGTTGCGAGTCACAACAAATGACTCCCCGGCGTCGAGGGCACGCATGACGCCACCGCTGTCATTGCGCAACTCTCGCTGTGTGATCTCTCGTAACATGAGCCAAGCGTAGCACGGGTGCTACAAAGAGTCAAGCTTGCCGCAAGCACTGTGTCTTCCAGTACAGCGCAAAAGACGGCAGCCCAGCCAGATTCAACAGGTGCCGATCACACTGCGGCTGTGATGGTCGCGTAGACGAACCCCTTGACAGGGATCTCCTTCATAGCTCCATCAAGGAAGAACACGGAAGCGTCGCATCCAATTGCGCAGATGAGTTATCGCCGGCCACCTGCGCCACAAGGACGGCCTGGACGTGCAGGGTTCCATTCTGGGGAGAGATTTGAACACTCCCTCCAGGTAACCACGACACAAAGCTTTTATCTCCCTTGTTCCAATTCAACGAAACATCTGTTGTTGTCCCTTCATGCAGCCGGGCATCAATAATCACAGCTACACCGTCCACAAAGAAATGAACCCTGAAGGGTGGGGCACATGACGAGGCTGTACGTGGAGGGTATCCCCCCGTGTACGAGGCACATGTCGTCGTCGCAGTGCCGCTGACGCTCCCCGTGAGTGTGATCGAGGCGCCTCCGTGTGGGATCTCGCATATCGGCCTGGGGACTAATGGGCCGGCGGGTAAATCAAGGCCGAGTTCCCCTTGTGGTCCCTTGTCAAAAGCTGTGTTGACGATCGTGATTCCGGGCGGCGATGGTCCGGCATCTACGCCCGTGTCGTACATCACGCCGAATGCAACGGTGAACCATTCGTCTGATCCTTTACGCCAGCGAGTGTTGAGACGCTCGCTGTAACCATTAACCGGCCCCGATGCCAGTTGCCAGCCTTTTGAGGTGAGCTGCTGCCCAAACCAGGTGACGATCTGATCCAAGCTGTCCGTAGTCTGGGTATGCCGAACAACCTCAGCGTCCATCCCATAATATTCGGGCTTATCGCCACCAACGCTAATGGACGGCGTCCCGGGGGTGGTGGTCACCAACGGTTCGCCACTGACCGGGGTAAAGCCTGGGTAGGTCAGTGTTGCCTCCGGTAGTGCATTGATGTCGGCCACCCCCACCGGGGGAGCGACTATGACCGGCTGCGAGATTGTTTCTTCAATGTTCCCGTACCCGCCCTTCCAGGACCCGTGCGTGGATTCAAGGCCACCCTCGCCGGCGATGGTCACGTCGCCGGTCGCTCCACTCTTACGATCAATCGTCCCCGTCACCGTTGCCGTACCCCCCGAGACGAAGGTGCCGTCAACTCGGACTGATTGCATCGGAATATGGACGGAAAAGTGCCCCGAACCGTCGACATCCGCCCTCTGATCTGTGGCGCCGTACCCGAAGCCATGTTCGTCCCACAATGCAAGGCCAGTTGCAGCATGGTGATCGATGACGTTTTGAACCCCATCGATGAGAAGGCGAAAATCGTGGGCATGCATACCGTCATGGGTTACCGAGAAGGTGAGTGTGCGCGAAATCCCAGAGAACGTCTCTCCTCTATAGAGACCACCCCCGTTCGGACTGCAGGCAAATCTGATGTGGACAGTAGATTTCCCCAGGGATCCGTCCAACGTCCCCGCCAACGAGGTTCCAGAACCGGTTGTTGCGGCACTCAGGGTTCCCTTGATGTTGCCCCCGGTTGGATTGCTTTTGTTGGCTCCGGTTATCTTTTCGATCGAGGCGGAAGACCCTGACACAGTGATACGAATGACAGTTCCACCGCCGTTGTCAATGTGCCCCGTCTCCAGCGCGCCGTTCGATGAACACCTCAACGCCGTAACACTCTCGTGCCCGTTCTCGGTCAGTACGAATGCCCCTTCGTACGGCGTGTCACCCGTAGGCCACTGCACGACACCGGTCCACAACGAACCGACAAGGACAAGGATCAGCACAGCCGCCAGCCCGGCACCATAGCGAGTATCAGCAACAGGATTGGGATCATTTGGTACCCCCCAGCATCCGCAGCACGGAGAGCCGGTACGCCGCCCAGCCCTCGTCGTCGAGCGGAAAGTCGGGCTGCCCCAGCC
>JACWAJ010000045.1 GCA_014874355.1 bacterium
AACCACCATCTGTGCGAACGCACAAGGCAAGAGGCTCCGGTTTGGGGGTTGGGGACGGCTTGGCCGTGGGCGTCCCCGACGCACCGGGTGACTGCCCACCACAGGCCACCATGCCGGCAAGCACGGCAAGTGCGACAAGCGATCGGCGGGATAGTGAGTGCATCTTCATGGCCGACAGTGTGACGATGCCGCCCAGACCTTGCAAGGTCAAATGCAACTCATTCGGTGACGGAGGCCTTAAGCGCACCCGCTGAGGCCGAACGGCTGCGCGACCGAGTACGCTGCACCCTTACAACTTGTATACGGGTTAGACCCAAAATGTGTTGGAGGTGTCCAGTGAACCAGGCCGTCGCCAGCGAGAAGCCAACCGCGATCGACGCTTCGACGTGGCGCAAGCGTTACGCCGATATCATCGCACCCGTGTACTACCAGTATTCCGACCTCGTCGTCGACCACGCCCAGGGAACCCACCTGTACACAGTCGACTCGCGCGACGTCCTCGACTTTGGCAGTGGCATAGCCGTCACCAACCTGGGTCATGGCCATCCCGCGGTCGTCGCCGCCGCCCATGCCCAACTCGACCGCCTCTGGCACACATCGGTCACCTCGCTACACCCAAGGCTCATCGAGGCTGCGGAGCGACTGGTCAACGTGACCCCCAAGGGACTCGACCAGGCGTTCTTCACCAACAGCGGAGCCGAAGCCGTCGAGAGTGCTCTCAAGCTTGCCCGGCGAGCCACCGGACGCAGCGAAATCATCGCCTTCTACGGGGCCTTCCACGGCCGGACGTACGGCGCCCTGACACTGACTGCCAGCAATCCCCGGTACCACCGCAACATCGGACCGTTCCTGCCCGGCGTGCACCACGTCCGCTACCCCTACTGCCTGCACACCTGCGCACATACATCTGACGAGCCCTGCCCCATCGCCGAAGGTGAGGACATCGAGCGTCTGTTCAAGACCGTCGTCCCCGCCGACTCGGTGGCGGCGATCATGGTGGAGCCGATCCTGGGCGAAGGCGGCTACGTCGTACCCCCGGCCCGGTTCATGCCACGCCTGCGCGAGATCTGCGATGAGCACGGCATCCTGCTCGTAGCCGACGAGGTCCAGAGCGGCCTCGCGCGCACCGGCAAGATGTTCGCGGTCGATCACGTCGGCGTCCTCCCCGACATCATGTGCGTCGCCAAGGCGCTCGGCAACGGCATGCCCGTGGCCGCCATCGTCGCCAAGCGCGAACTGATGGCCCGCTGGGAGCGTGGCGAGCACGGCACGACGTACGGCGGCAACGCCGTCGCCTGCAGCGCAGCCATCGCCGTTATCGACACCATCGTGCGCGACAACCTCTGCGAACGCTCGGCCCGACTCGGCAAGCGGGTCATGGAGCAACTCGCGTCATGGCGGCCGCTCTTCCCCGAGATCATCGACATTCGCGGCCGCGGCCTCATGATCGGAATCGAGTTCATGCGCGATGGCAAGCCCGCCGGTGAGTTGGTCGATGCAATCCAGAAACGTGCCCTGGAGCTAGGCGTGCTACTGCTGACCTGCGGGGTCGAGCACAACGTCGTCCGGCTGATCCCGCCGATCACAACGTCCGAGACGGATCTCGAACGCGGTCTGGACATGCTCCAAACCGCCATCAAGGAAACACGGTAATGGCCGAGGCACTCATGACTGTCACCCCGGGGAACCGAATCGCCGGGGAGGATCGCGAAGCACGCAGCGGCAAGACTTTCGAGTCGCGCAACCCGGCGCGATGGACCGATATCGTGGGAGTTTTCCCGCTCAGCGACGCCAGTGACATCGACACCGCCGTTCGCGCCGCCAAGGCCGCCTTGCCCGGCTGGCGTTCGACCCCCTGGCCCGCCCGGGGCGCCATCATCCTGCGCGCAGCGGAGATTCTCGAGGCCCGCAAAGAGAAATTGGCACGGCTCATGACGCGGGAGATGGGCAAGGTTCTGACCGAAGCGCGAGGCGACGTTCAGGAAGCCATCGACATGGGCAAGTTCATCGCCGCCGAGGGACGCCGGGCGTTCGGCGAAACCGTGCCAAGCGAACTGCGCAACAAGTGGGCGATGACCATGCGTCAGCCACTTGGCGTGGTCGGCTGCATCACCCCCTGGAATTTCCCGATTGCGATTCCCTCTTGGAAGATATTCCCCGCCGTGATGGCCGGCAACACTGTGGTGTTCAAGCCGTCCACCGACACCCCACTGTGCGGCCTGAGTTTCGTCGAAGCGCTCGAGGAAGCCGGCTTGCCCAAAGGGGTCATCAACGTCGTCTTCGGCAGCGGTGAAACCGTCGGCAACGCCATCGTCTCCCACCCGGACGTCGCCGCCATCTATTTCACCGGTAGCGGCGACACCGGACGGGGAATCGCCGCCGAATGCGGCCGGATGCTGAAAAGGGTTTCCCTCGAACTGGGCGGCAAGAACGGCATCGCCGTCATGGACGACGCCAATATCGATCTCGCTGTGGACGGCGCACTCTGGGGTGCTTTTGGAACCTCCGGTCAGCGCTGCACCGCCTCGTCGCGCCTGATCGTGCATCGCGCCGTACTCGAAAGTTTCACTCAGAAGCTACTGGATCGCGCCCGTTCGCTACGCCTCGGCTACGGTCTCGACGCGGACGTCGACGTGGGACCGGTCATCAACGCTCGCCAACTGGCACGCATCCACTCATACACCACGGTGGGCATCGCCGAAGGGGCCAATCTGGCTCTCGGCGGCGAAATCGCAAGCGACGGTGACCTTGACGACGGCAACTTCTACACGCCCACCGTCTTTACCGGCGTGAAGCCGGAGATGCAGATCGCTCAAGAGGAGATATTCGGCCCGACAACGGTAATCATGCCGGTGGATTCGTTCGACGAGGCGCTGCAGTTCGCCAACTCGACCCAGTACGGGCTCAGCCTGTCGATATACACCAATGATCTTCGCCACGCCTTCCGTGCCATGCACGAATTGGAGGCGGGCATCGTGTATGTCAACGCGCCGACGATCGGCGCCGAGATCCAGCTTCCCTTCGGTGGAACCAAGAACACCGGCAACGGCCACCGCGAAGCGGGCGGCCACGTGCTCGACGAGTTCAGCGAGTGGAAGTCGATCTACATCGACTACAGCGGCAAGCTCCAGCGCGCCCAGATCGACACCAACGCCTGAGGCGAAAGGGCACGAAACGCGGCCAGATGTGACCTGGGAGATACCGAAATAGACGAGCGGTTCATCGACTACCGCGGTGGCCGGCTTCGCTACCTGGTCGGCGGCAGCGGGCCTCCGCTGGTGCTGGCGCATGGCTTCACGGGTTCTGCAGAGAACTTCGAAACCTGGTTCGACGCCCTCACGCCCCTGCGCCGCCTGGTGATTCCCGATCTGCCGGGTTTTGGTCTGTCCACCCCACTTGCCGGCCCGCACACGGCCCTGACATTGAGCGAGGCCATGGCGGCGGTGGTCGATGCCGAACGTATCGACCATTTCGACCTGGGTGGACTGTGCATCGGCGCCTGCATCGCGCTGGCACTGCTGCGACAACGCCCGCAGCAGGTCGACCGTCTCATTCTCCATACCCCCTTACTAGAACCCGAGTTGGTGCTCCGCCGCTTCCACCGTCAGTCGCGTCTGCTGACAGCGCCCGGCGTGTATGCCGCCGCCGTCTGGATGGCCCGCCAGCGCCGCATCAGCGACTGGTATAAGCGGCACTTCACCGAAGACGAGAATGTCGACGACCGCGGCGCCGACATGAACTTCTTCAACCAGCAGCGCGCCACGCCTCGCGCCGCAAGGGAATGGCTGCGTGATGGGCTGCGCCGCCACGACCTCGAACTGGTACGCAGTTTCAAGCGGGAAACGCTGGTGATGGTCGCCGCCGGCGACAAGATCGTCGACGTGGCCGCTCTTCGCGAAGCGGTGGACGGACTTGGGCACGTTCGCCTAGCCCTTTTCGAGGACGCCGGCCACGGGTGGAGCCAGCACTTCGTACGCCGCCAGAACGCCGTCCTAGCCGCATTTCTCGCCGGCCGGGAGTTGCCGGCCGGAAGCCCGATAGTCGAGGTTGCCTGACGTGTCGAGCCGGCTACCCACCACCGCCGAATGCGTCATCGTCGGTGGTGGCGTCGTGGGGTGCAGTCTCGCCTACCACCTAGCCCGTCGCGGCATGAAGCCCTTGCTCATCGAGAGAAACCAACTGGGTGCCGGGTCGACGGCACGCTGCGCCGGCGGCGTACGCCAGCAGTTCTCAACGGCCGTCAACGTCAAGGTCGGCATGCTAAGCCTCCAGTTGCTCGAACGCTTTGACGACGAAACCGGCCAGAGCGCCGATCTTCGCCAGATCGGCTACCTCTTCCTGGCATCGACATCACAGGCGGCCGAACAGCTAAAGCGCAACTTCGAGGTCCAGCGCAATGCCGGTCTCGACGACGTTCGCTGGCTCAGCGTCGATGAAGCGCTGGAGCTGTTTCCCGACATGCGTGGCGACGACCTCACCGCAGCCACGTTCTGCCCGTCGGATGGGCTGGCCGGCCCCAACGAGGTGGTGAGCGGCTATGCCGCCGCCGCGCGAAGGCACGGCGCCGTAATCGTGGAAGGCACAGCCGTCGACGCCATCTTGCGTGACGGCGACCGGGTGCTGGGCGTATCGGCAGGAGGCGAACACATCGACACACCGCTGGTGATCAACTGCGCCGGGCCCTACGCCGGCCAGGTCGGTGAGATGGCGAAGGTGGACGTACCTGTAAAGCCGTACCGGAGGCACATCTTCCTCACCGAGCGTTTTGAACTCAGACGGCGACCGCCGATGACCGTCGATTTCGCAACGTCTCTATACCTTCACCCCGAAGGCGACGGCTTGCTGCTGGGCATGAGCGACCCGGACGATGTGTCGTCGTTCGATACCTCGGTGTCGTGGGACTCGCTGGAACACATGCTCCAGCACGCCGCTTGGCGGCTACCCGCTCTCGAAGCGGCGCGCATCCGAACCGGATGGGCGGGGCTCTACGAGGTGTCTCCCGACCATCAGGCAATCGTGGGCGAGTCCCCCGATCTGGCGGGTTTCTGGCTCTGCTGCGGCTTCAGCGGCCACGGCTTCATGCAAGCGCCGGCCATCGGACAACTCCTCGCCGATGTCATGCTCGGACGTACGCCAGAGATCGACATCGCACCGTTCGCACCCGACCGTTTCGGTCACGGTGAAACCGAAGCGGAACTGGCGGTTATCTGACCGTAAATAGGCACGCCATTCCTAATCCGGAGTTATCATGACGTTGCCGGATGAAGCTCCGGTGATCCACGCGATCTGCATCGCCCAAGCGGCTGATGGCTACCCCTACCTGGATTCACATCACAGGTAGGGGTAGCCATTGGCTCCCTGCCTGCACGCAGAAATGGGAGATTTCGTGAGCATCTACGCTGTCGCTGCAGTTTGGGTTGGGATGGCGTTCGTCGCAGCCCTGATCAGCATTCGGGCTGCAATTCCTGTCGCACTCGTCGAGATCGTTGTTGGGGCAATCGCAAGCAACACACCCGGAATCAGAGAACATGTAACCCAAACCGAATTCACCACCTTTCTCGCAACCCTCGGTTCGGTACTCCTCACCTTCCTGGCCGGAGCAGAGATCGACCCCGTCTCACTGCGCAAGCACTGGAAGGCAAGCCTTGTGATTGGCTTTGTCTCGTTCCTGCTCCCATTTGCAGGCGCGTTTACGTTTTGCAGATTCGTGTTCGGATGGGATCTGCAAGCCGCAGAGATCGGTGGTATTGCACTGAGCACAACTGGAATGACCCCCGGAAACTGATCCACCTGAAATGAGTGATCCTTGCGGCCCTAAAGGGCAGGAGGAGCCATATGAAAGGCAGGAAGCACGCACCGGAGCAGATCGTTAGGAAGCTGCGGGAGGCCGACCGGATGTTGGC
>JACWAJ010000046.1 GCA_014874355.1 bacterium
CTTTTGTCCTGGGTTTCGACTGCCATAAAGACAGTGTGGAGGTGCGGCGGCGAACGGGCTACCTGCCCGGCGACCTGCGCCTCTACCCTCACCTCACCGCGCGGCAGTTTGTAGGCTATCTTGGCCAGCTCCGGGGCGGGATCGACGTGCAGCGCGTCGAAGAGATCGCTCGACGGATGGAGTGCGATCTCGATCAGCGCTGCGGGGCGATGTCCCACGGACAGAGGCAGAAAGTCGGTGTGATTCAGGCGCTCGCGCACGACCCCGAGGTGCTCATTCTCGACGAACCCACCGCCACACTCGATCCACTCATGCAGCGGGCCGTTCACGACCTCATTCGCGAGGCGCGTGATCGTGGTGCGACAGTCTTCGTGTCCTCGCACGATCTTCATGAGGTGGCCCATCTCTGCGACCGTGCCGGCATCCTGCGTCAGGGCAAGCTGGTTGCCGTGCAGGATGTGGGCGAGCTTGCAAACCAGGGGCGGCACGTGGTGTCGATCCAGTTCCTCGAGCCGGTCGAATCAGACGTGTTTACGAGTCTTTCCGGGGTTTCTCAAGTCACCGTGTCGGACCACGCGATGACGCTGACGGTGGAAGGGGTCCTCGATCCAGTCGTGAAGACCGCCGCACGCTTCCGGGTGCGTGATTTCAGTAGCGCGGAAGTGGACCTTGACGATGTGTTCCGAGACTACTACCGTTTGGAGACCGCCGATGCACGCTGACGTCTTGCGTCTCGAACTCGCAGATCATCTTCGCGGGATGCTTGCCTGGAGTCTTGGCGCAATGCTACTTGCGGCACAGTACGTGTTGTTCTATCCCACCATTCGCAGCAGTGGTGCCAGCATTCAAGAACTCCTGGATTCGATGCCCAAGGCTTTCCGGGATGCGTTTTTGGGATCGGGCGTGGACTATGTGTCACCCAAGGGATACTTGGGAACAGAACTCTTCAGCATCCTCTTGCCGGCACTGCTTTTGGTGATGGGTATCCTCGCGGGGAGCCGTGCTCTCGCCGGTGAGGAGCGCAACGGCACAATCGATCTCGTTCTGTCGACACCGATTCGCCGGCGCCGCCTTGCGGTCGAGAAGGCTCTTGGAGTGCTCTCGCCGTTGTTTGTGATCGCGCTGGTCATCTGGGTTGTGGTCGCGGCCGTTGGACCGTCTCAGGGTCTCACGGTGGACCTGGGGGTTCTGGCCATGGCGCTGGCGGCTGTGGCACTGCTTGCCGCCGGCTTCAGCATGCTGGCGTTCCTGGTTGCATCTGCGACCGGATCTTCGTCACTGGGCGGTGGTATCGCGGCCGCCGTGGCTGTGGCAATGTACGTTCTGAACATCTTTGGATCCCTGGTACCCGATCTTACGGGCTTTGCCAATGCGGTTTCGCCATTCCACTGGGTGGGCGGCGCAACTGTCCTCGTCAACGGCATCGCATGGTCCACGATGCTGCTCCTGGTCGCATGCCCGGTTGTGCTGCTTGTGGCAACGGTCATGGCGTACGAGCGTCGCGATCTCACTGCGTGAGGCGCTTCCATTCCGGTTTTGGCGGCTTGGGCCACTCGTGCGCGCATCTCCTCGCGAGCCGAGGGGTGGGCATAGACGGCGGCTGAGCCGGCGTCGCGCAGGGCTGATGCCAATGCGTCAGCATCGGGTTCGGTGGCGAGGTGGGCAAGGGTGATGTCGAAGTACTGGCGCGAGGGCATCTGCGCATCGCGGACCATGTTCCACAGCGCGCCCGATATGTTCTGCCGGGTCAGGGGTGCTGCGAGATCGCCGAACCACATGTGGGCCATCTCATGGAGGATGGTGTCGGCACGCTGGCCGCGCGAGCGCTCGGTGACACGGGACCGGAACAGGTAGCTCTCGTTGAACGTCACGCAACCCGGATTCTCCATGGCACCCATGTTGAATTCGGCAACGAAGAACTGGTCGTACTTCTCGAACGGATAGGGAATGCCGAAGAACGTCTCGTAATACTTGAGGCCCTGCTTGGTGGTTTCGAAGATCTCGTTCTTCTCCAGATACTTGAGCATCGATCCACGGCAGTACAGACCCAACTCGATGGTCTTGCCGGTGAGCGGGCTCACGTACGTGTCGGTCACGTGTCGATACGGGCCGGAGATTGCCGCGTTGAGGTAGGACGAAAGCGATTTGGTGGTCTGGAAATGATGCGTGGTGCGACCGTCTTTGGTGGCCTCATTGCGCAGTTCCCCATCGTTGCTCACCACAGCCCATTTCGATGGGGCGGTCACCGAGAAGGTGGCCTTCGCCTTGATGTCGGGCTGGTCGAAACAGGCGAATACCACGTGGGCATCGAATGGCTCGAAGTGGGTGTAGAGATAGACCTCACCGTCAGCCGGATCCTTGATGCGATGGAGCCCCACTCCGTCGCTGTGGTACTGGGCCTGACCCACAACCTTGAGTTGGTTGCCGCTGGCCTTGAGGTTGTCGAGCTTGACGCGCTTGCCATCGAAGCACGAAGCCGGGAGCTTGCGCCCGTTGAGCCAGACCTCGTCCACCTTGCCCTCAAAGTTGATGAAGGTCGATCCGCCGTCGGCGGCATCGAAGGTGGCCACGGCGGTGGAGCCGTAGATCTTGCGGGAGAAGTCATCCGACAGGTCCAGGTGGACCGCGTACTGGACGTTCGAGATTAGTTTGGCGCGTTCTTGCGCATCGTCACGGGCGAGCACATCAGTAGTCACGGGGTCTACTGTGACAGTGGAACTCGGATATAGGAGGACAAACTTTGCAGATTCCCTTTGGGCGTTCAATGTCCGTCAGATTCCGGCAGAATGACCGGCCATGATCCGATCCGTCATCTTCGACCTCGATCAGACGCTGATCGTCAGCGAAGGCATTTGGCCGGCCTGGCGTCAGGCGCTGAAGGAAGCGGGCCTTGGCGACGCTGAGGCCAAAGCCGCATATAAGCACGGCATTGGCCGCCCGACCCGAGTGACAGCCGAGGCCGACGGCCGCTTTTCCCCCGAGCAGGTCGACCAAATCGTGGCGCGTTACGAGAACCTGCTCGGAGACGGCGACCCCGTTCCGCTCCCTGGTGCCGAAGCAACACTCCGTGCCCTCAAACGAGCCGGAATCCCCGTGTACCTCTCGACGGGCACCTCTCCGCAGATCCTTGATCGTGTGCTTCGCCGGCTGGGGTGGCAGAACCTCTTCACGCTTGCTCTTGGTTCTGACCAATCTTGTCCAAAAGGCACGCCTCACTACGACAGAATCATCGCCGTCAGTGGGCTGTCGCGTGCAGCCTTCCTGCGCGAAGCATTCGTCGTTGGAGACGGTATTGCGGATGTGGCAGTGGGCCGGCAGGTTGGGGTTGCCTATCGCTGTGGATTACTGGCACCGACAACCAAGGCGACACGCGAGGAGTTGATCGCCGGAGGCGCCAACCTTCTCGTTCGCAATCTGACCGAGCTTGCGTCACTGGCACGCACTGCACGTCCTTTGGAATCGCGTTGGGCTGTCAACGATCGCGGTCGTTGCGTTGCCTGAAGGCGCACCATAAAAGGTGGGAGCAGGATGAATAACGAAATGGCGGCTAACGGAAATCCGGGGCGCATTCAACCAGCGAGAAGTCGCCCACCCAAACTGATGCGATCCTCGGCAGCGGGAGCGTCCGGGGTACCCCGCTGGAGCTACTGCTCTTTCAGCGTGAATGCTCCCCGTGGCTGCAGCCACAGGTGCGGACAGATGTGCAGCGCCGGTATGCCGCTGCATTGAATGTTCCGAGGCGCGCGCTTAGCTAATTCTCGTCGCACCGCAAGTGCGGTGCTACCAGGTTCCGGTCAGGCGCGTTGCCGCAACACCTGCAATGCGTGATCTGCATGCTTGTCCATGTTGAGATCGCTGAACTGGTCCGACCAGCGTCCTGCGACGGTACTTCGGGCACCAGATGATGTGGTATTTCGCTAAGTCAACCGTCTTGTTCGTGGACCGGTACTTCACCTGGCGATCATCCCAGAGCTGGGCGACACCTGTGTGTCGCAGTGAGCGCCTCTTGACCCACGACTGAAGTTATGGGCTTGCGGTCCGCATTTGGTCAGAACCCGCGGCCCGGGGCAATCGACGAAATGCGGTAGCCCTCGGGGAATCGTGGATCGGCGGTCTTTTCCAGCGTGATCTCCGCCAGCGGGGTCGCAGTCCATTCGCGATCACCCTGCTCCCATTCGTCACTCTTGAGGGTCTCTCCAACCGTTTGGGGCATGCAGACCGTGACCGTCAGCGGCCAGGTTGCCGATTTGTCCGACAACCACGTTCGAATATCCGATCGCCACTGGCTTACGGCCGCTTGTGCCGCGTGCATGGCGGTGGCGTCGTCTACCATCCGCTTGCCGTACGGCTCCTGTTCCACGTTCATGTCCGCACGCGTACGCAGCCTCAAACCAGATGCCCGATATGCGGCGATGCCGCGTACGGATAATCCCGCACCGTTGGCGGAGTGGCGCGAGTACGCGTGGCACAGAGGGTTGGCAACGCCGGTCTCGAACTCCTTGAGAGTCGGTGCGCCGAGCGGTCGATCCGGTGCCAGTCCCAAAACATCCATTGCAGGCATTGTGGTTCGCGGGAATGGCCTTCGAGTGGCCAGCCAGCGGGGGATACAGGCGAAGAGATCTCCCGGATGTCGAGTAAGCTTGCAGGGTTCTCTCCCGGCCGCCATAGCGCAGTGAATAGAGCACCTGGCTTCGAACCAGGAGGTCGCAGGTTTGAATCCTGCTGGCGGCACCATCTCGGGGATTCAACACTCGGGTGCTGAGGGAGGGTTCCTAGAAGCCTGCTGAGCAATTCTCCGGCGTAGGCGGGCTTGGCCCGCCGTGAGCTGGATCCGAATCCGGCGAATGGGATGGTCTGGCGGGATCAGGCTCTCCGTGCTCAGCGTCGCGAGCATCGTCATCTGCAGATCGGGGGTACCACGCATGCTGGATCTCCGCAGGGGTTGAGTTGCACACCAAGACTCTCATAC
>JACWAJ010000007.1 GCA_014874355.1 bacterium
CGGATGACCCGGCTCAGGAACCCGATTCCCGGGTAACATCATCGAACGTCACCGTCCCAACCGGCGGCGGCAACATCAACCCCGATCCCTCATAGAGGGTGGATCAGAAAACGGGGTCCGGTCACTCCCACCCGGTCTCGCCGCGCTCAACGAAGGTCGGAACATAAGCCCCGACAACACCACGGCAAAGCCCCTAATACTCAGAGCGAACTTCCGTGCGCTCAACGAAGGTCGGAACATAAGCCCCGACAACACCCCGCTGCCGCCGACCAGGTAGCGAAGCCGGCCACCGCGGCTCAACGAAGGTCGGAACATAAGCCCCGACAACACCGGCATCGGCACAGGCGGCACCATCACCGGCACCGGAAGGCTCAACGAAGGTCGGAACATAAGCCCCGACAACACCGAAGCGTTGAAAGTGCACGACGGCTGGTTAGAACTCCAGAGGCTCAACGAAGGTCGGAACATAAGCCCCGACAACACCATGGTCCCGGGGTGGGTAGGCCGTCCGGCCCGGGATGGGGCTCAACGAAGGTCGGAACATAAGCCCCGACAACACCCCTGATGATCTTGCGAGATGTAACGTGGCGGTAACGGACTGGCAGTTTGCCATCGCTGCTGACCGTATCACACTTTGCGTTGCTATGTTGTTGTGAAGGATCACTTGGGGTTCGGGAGCGCTAAAGAATCCACGGATCTCCTGGATGGTGGGAGACAGCCGCACGTCCGATTGATTGACGGGCTTTTTCAATGGAGCCCTCGAAACGATAGACGTGCACGCTGTCTACTGACGGATCGACCAATGATGATAGGGTGACTATGAGGCGCTGGACACGGGTCGGGTTCAGCCGGCACTCGAACACGGAATCCTGAACGCGAACGCCAAATCTCTCGCAGGCCTTCGCGACGCGGGTGAGGCGGCGTTCGCCCACACGGTTGCCAGTGTCGATGTCGTAGGTCACAAGAATGTCCACCTCTAGGCCGGTCCCACGTAAGGCGGATATGAAGGCAAGTCTCCGCGGAGGAACCGCGCCATGAGGGTTGCTTGGGTCGCGGCTAGCGATGCGCGAGGGATGGTCCGCTCCAGCAGCGGGTGGATAATCTCTTCGGAGCGGTAGTCCTCCCATGCCTCGAACAACCGCCGCTTTCCCTGGTCGGATAGGTACCACCCGCCACCTACGGTGGGCGTAAATGCCTCCTCTCCGAGTTGGCGCCGTGCAAGCAGGCCAAGAGCGAAACGATCGGTAACCCCGGTGCGGAACTCCTCCAATACGTCCAGCGCCAGCGACGGCCGCCCTGGCCGGACACCATGCAAGAAGCCGACTTGCGGATCGAGTCCAACCGCCTCGAGGGCCCCTGCGATTTCCGCTAGAGCCAATCCATAGCAATAACTCAACAGCGCGTTGACCGGGTCGCGCGGCGGCCTTCTGGTTCGTGCCTCGAACGAAAGATCGGGCCTGACATTTTCCAGGTGGAGTCGCACTGCAGCGAAATAGGCACGCGTGCCGTTCCCCTCGCATCCGCGGGCGTGGTCACCTGTCTTGGCATCCCAAACCTTATCAGCCTGTTCTGCCACTTGCAGTCCCAACCGCTTCAACTTGCGCCGCGTGGCCATCGGTGCGTCCCACGACCAACGCTTTAGGGCGCGTTCGGCATTGGCTAACTTGCCGACCACGAGCATGCGAGCCACGCTCAGGGAAGACATGTCGTTATCGGCAGCCCGGTACTGCCGTAGGCGAAGGAAGACGTTTCCGCCCATCGCACCGCCTGCCACGAACTTGACACGACCGGAGCCGGTCAGGCCTGTCACTCCAATGCGCTTCTGTGCGCAGAGGGCGAGTGCGTCGGTGGTGATCTGGCCGTGGCCGACAATCATGACGGCGTCGATGGTTTCAATCGGTACTCGTCGCGAACCATCTGGATCCGACACGACGATCGACCCGGCGCGCACGCTTATTCGCGCGCGGTGTCCGCTGACGTAGAGCGTGCTCAGGACCCGTATCGCAGGGCCTCCTTCAGGTAACGCGCGATGCGATCGGGATGCGCCGTCAGGCTCGGCTGACACGACAAGAGGAATTGGCATGATCCGCATCGCCCGTCGTCGACGGCTGGCGGAAGAGTTTCGGCGCTCAGCCATCCGCGAATTTCAGCGAGCGCTGTGACCGTTGCGCTCCGCAGATCTTCGCCAATCTCGACTCGAGTTCGATGCCGCGTTGAACTGTACCACACAAAGCCATAACGCACATCCTCGGCGAACATCTCCTCCAGGCAGAGGGCTTGTGCACAGAGCTGTATGTGAGCAGTCTCGCCGTGCCGCACGCCGATCTTGTACTCCACGGGAATGTGATGCCCATCACAGTCTACAGCCACCGCATCTGCGCGCCCGGTGAGCCCATGAGTCTCGGACCACAGAGCCAACTGTCGTTCGATGCGGTATCCGCGTTCGATTCTTGAGGGCGTGGTGTCTACTCGCTGGTGGCCGGCCGTACCGCGCACGGTGTGTTCGTTATCAGTCCATAAGCCATCGGCGTAGATCAGCGCACACTGTCGCGGGCAGTAGATGTGATGCTCCAGGGCGGAGATCGGGATGGGAGGGTCAGGGGTAGGTTCGTTGAGATGCATGTCCAGCCGTCACGTCCTTACCGTCCGGCTCGAACTCCACCGCGTCGTAGACGTGGCGGATTCCTATCGACTCATAGCGTGGGGTCTTACGTCGGGCGTTGTCGTGACGGGTTGATTGCGGTGCGTAGAGGTGCCCGAGCAATGCGTCTATCGCCCATCTGTCTAGGGGATCCCGCCAGGACGCCCACGAGAATGCGTCCACTCGTTCTCGATTGGTTGCTCTTTCGCCGCGGGTTGCTGCTTTGCGCTGGCCATCTCCCCGCACGGGGAAGAACGAGAGCCCGTAGAATGCCAGAACTTCGACCACTGGATCGGTGTACTTACCAGCGTTTGGAGGGTCACCGGCTTCGATCCGCCGGACATCGAAACCGAGGCCATTCACCTTTAGCCGGCCCGCTGTTCCGTCCATTGACGCTGCAATTTGCTGTGAGAGTTGTTCGGGCGTCGATGCCAGGACTTTCCGGCTCGCGCTAAGGCGGTCCCACAGGGTTTGCCCCTTTGGGGCGGGGGTGTCGAAGCGTCCGTGTGGCATGCCGCGTGCCTTCTCGACCTCCAGATCGTTCACGAGATCTGTGACAGAACTGCTTAGAGAGAAGTCATAGTTCATATTGCGTGCTGTGTCCCGCACTTTCTTGACCGCAGTCTGATAGTGGTTGGCGTCGACATTGCGCGGAAACGCCGTTCCCGGATTCGCAATGGCCAGATGTTGTAGGTCGTCAATCGACGGGAATCTGGCCGCCAATGCCTCGGCGATTGGCTGATCGCCACCGAGGGAGAAGGCCGCGTGTGATCGTCGGTCATCTGACCATTGCAAGCAAAGATCGTCGACCAAGACGGTAGCGCCCAACGCCGCGAGCCAGCCATTTAGCCAGTCGTCGGTCCATGCACGGGCACTTCGTTCAGACATCACACTACCTCCACAGGTTTGCCCTCTGCCGCTGCCGATGCAATATGGTCGCTCTGCCGGACGATTGCCTCCAGCAGTGCGAGACCCCAGAAGCCGTACCGATTGCAGAGCTTTCGGAAGCGATGCGGCTGATCCCAGTCGATGTCGGACAAAGCTCCTTTCGCATTTACAAGATTGCGATCCACAAACACTTCGAACGTCGGTGACGCGGAAGTGGCCGCGGGGCGCACCAGTGGCCGTCCATGGCCGTGGTGGGAAAGCACCAGATGTAGGACGAGTTCCTCATCAGTCGCACCATCGGGCGCGAAAGTTAGTTGCCACTCACGTAGGAGTTGAGCACTGATCGTCTCATGGCGTCCGCCCCGGGGCCAATCCGTGCGCACGGCGGTTCGGCCACGTTGCATCTTCGATTTGGCCCACAGTTCATGCAGCAGACCTTCGGGGTCGAGCAGCCGCTGGAATCGTGGATCCGCCTTGCCGAGGTCGTGGTATCTTGCAGCCTTGGCCACTACGGTTTGCAGGTCGGAACCGAGTCCGATGCTCTCGCTGACGCCGGTCGCAATTTCCTCAACCTCAGAGCAGTGTTTGTAGAGGCCGAGCGGTGCGGTATCAAAAGAGAGGTCATCGGCCACATCTGATCGCAGTGGCCGTTTTGACTTTAGCGGCTGCAAGATCCACCCGTTGTTATCGCCCTTATGGAGCGTCTTTTCATCGGCGTTCTCGGCAGTGGAGCGGAGTTCGGTAAGGTACTGGGTCCACTCGTTCGCGCCTACCCATGGGTGTGTGTCGGTGTCCTGAAGGGCGCTGATGATCGTGGTCAGTGCTTTGCGCCGCTCGTCCCAGCCGGCTTCCTCGTCTTCGGCTGACTTGACCGCCGCTGAGAGAGCCTCTTTCAAGGCCGGACCAAGGGGGTGAGTGGTGAACCGCGCCAGGGCCGCTGCATCCAGCCACAGAGCCGGCCACTCGAGGGTCCGTATGTCGAGAACCGCATCAGATCTATCCGGTGCCCAACCATATTCGTCGTATCCCCCCCTGTCGGTGCGCAGTAGGACGACGTCTCCGGCACGCAAGCGATTCGGCGGGACGGACGATCTTTCAACGGTCGTTCGATCCGAGGAGAGACGGGTCACGTCGGAGATGTTGTGAGCTTTGGCGAAAGCGCGGAACTCGCCTAGTGGTATCTCGACGGCCTCGTCTTCCGAAATCGAAGGCACGACACGGAGATCGTTTTCCGATATCACGTCTCCAGACGCGTGATCACCGCCATTACGTGCTACCGGCACTTGAGCCCGCCAGACCACACTGAGGGTTCGAGGTTCGTCGTCAAATTCGGAGAAGAACGATTCAACGTCAGGCTCGCCGCGTTCCTCTTGGGTTGTCTTTACGAATTCCCAAAGGTGAGAGGGAAGTAGTTCCCCGTATCGTTTTGGCACGTCATCTGGCTGTCCCAGGAGGGCTCTGATATTTCCCGGTGACATGTCGAGCCTTTGGTCTGGGGTATCCGCGATTGCCTTATTCAGGCTGTGCCAGACATCTTTCGGCTCCGGCCCGTACGGTGCCAGCGGCGGGGCATCGGGGTCGCCGCAGATGACCGCTTCGGCCTTCGGCGTTTCTCCGAGCCGGTTGAGGCGTCCGAACCTTTGGATGAGTGCTCTGGTTCCGGCACATTCAGTGACAAGGTGGTCGAAGTCGAGATCGGCACCCACCTCCAAGGTTTGGGTGGCGACGATGATGAGGTGCTTGTCGCTGAGTGTGGATCGGTCGCGATCGGAGCCCACGGCAGCGATGACATCTTCCCGAACCTTGTCTGCCTCACGCTTGCGCATTCGTCCGGTGAGCAACTTGATCTCGAGAGGTATGCCGCGAGTCTCACCTCGCAATTTCTGCAGCTTTTCGAACACCGTACGGGCCGCCTTGACGGTGTTGCAGAAGACGACGGTCGATCCCGGCCTGTCGACCAGCTTCGCTGCTTCGCAGGCGAGAGTGTCGGCCATGGAGCGCTGAACTGCTTCGAGCCTCGTTGGTTTGGCTGCCTTGAGGCGTTGGGCGATGATCGGATGTTGCTGGTCGGCGTCATCGAGATCAAAGCGGTCATTGCCAGGATCAGAGGTGGCGGTTAGGGCAACCAGTCGTGGCCGGGCACGGGGTTTTGGCAGTATCCGCTCAGGATCGCCGGCGTCACAGTCGGCCGTGGTCGCGACGAGGTGCCTGAGCGGCCGGGCGATGTGGGCCTCGTCGAGGAGCACCAATGAATCGGTCCCGGCCAGTGCTGCATCCACAGGCCGCATCAACCGGCTGGTGCCATAGCCGCGAAAGAGCAACCGGCTGCCGTACATCGCAACGGTTGCGACGACGATGGTTGGCTGCGAAGGAGCAGGAGCACGTTTACCCAATTCGGCTCCGCCACGCAAGCGGACAACGTGCAGAGGGGCTTGTGGCTGCGAAGGCTCTTCGACCTTTTGGAGAGCCGTTGAGAGTGCAACACCCTGGAGAGCCCGGAGGGCGCTGGCGACCGCGCTGAGGCACGCAGCCGAACCGTCGGAGCCCGAGCCCGACTCGGACTGTTGCTCTGCCTCTAGCAGCTTGTTGGCGAGTTGTTGTGCTCGGTTGTGTGCGGCGTCGATCAGCAGGCGGCGGTCGACGACATACCAGATCCGAGTTGGAGCGGTTCGAGACCGCGGCTCTAGTGTCGCCTGCTTGGCCAAAGCCCAAACCGCGATGTCGATGCAGGCTGTCTTACCAAGGCCGGTGGGAACTCCGATGATGTCGTGCCAGTCGCCCTCTTCCACGTCATCAGCCAGTCGCTGTTGCCAGGGGAACGGGTCCATTCGATAGACGGCATGGAAGAATTCGGCGAATGTTGGGAACATCAGGCTTCCTCCGTCTTTTGCGGGGCCATCAAGCCCATCCCGAACTGACGCATACGTCCCAACACCATTGGACCCATTACCGGCGTGTCGAACGCGAGGGCGATATGCTGGTACGGACGGCGTTCGCCGTGCTCGCGCCGGAAAACCTCGGACGGGGCCAGCGACGGAGCACCTGGAAGGGTGGAGTTCGAGGAGTCGGTCACCCACTCAGGGCGTGTGAGTTCGGATGTGTCGCACCATGCTGCAACCGCCTGGCGGATACCTGCACCGTTGGGAGAGGGGGAGACGAACGACCACGAGGGAGCAGGAAAGCCGGCGTTGCGGCAGCACCTAACGAGATGCTCATGGAAGGCGGCTTCGCGGACCCGCCTTTCGCAGACGATCGGCAGTGCCGACACCCACAACCGGGCGGGGCCGAACCACCGTCTCGGATTATTCGCCCATAGACCGGACCCGGTTCGCAGATGTACACATACCTCTCGGCCTCCGCTGAGTCGCAGGTGGGAGAGGCCGCGGAGAGTTAATGCAACACGTTCGGCCTTGTCGGGATCGGTTCCACCTGGCAGCATTACGACTGCGTCGCGAATCCTGCCGTCTGAGTGTCTGCCACCGACGTTGAGCAGGGGAACCCACTGGGCAAGCTGGTACCCTCGTGCTCCTGACGGCATGTGGCCGTGGAGCATCGCGGGCATATCGTCACCGCTATTGTAGATCTGACCGAATACGGAGAGGGTCGCAGACTTCAGCGCTTCGGCCAGATCGAGCGCCCGGCGGGCTGGGAGCGGCGATTCGAGTTGAAGCCAGTAGTTGAGCGGCCAGGGTTCGGGCACGTCCAGTGGCACAGATTCGTGGGGGCCGCGATAGCCGGCGACCTCGGTTCGATACCAAGTCCTTCGCACGGGGAGACCGGCGGTGAAATCGTCGAACATCCGGTCCAGAACCTCTGTCGCGCCGGGGAACGGAACGGGCACTGTGGACGTTCCTGCCTCATCGGGCACCCATTCGTCTCGATCCACTTGATCGAACGGAAGACCGTCACTTACCGAAACGCGAACGGGGGAGTCGCTACATCCCAGGTATCCGATGCGGTTGGCCCGGAGTCTGAGCGCTGCAAGGTCGATTGGCGCAACTTCCAGGTCGTCCCAGACGTAGGTGATGCGTGGAGTGCGAGGCGCGAGCCGGGTCCCTGGTCGCACCCTCGTGTTGGTACGCGCGGGGTAGTTCTGGACCGTGTTTTCTGCGGTGTGATTGACCACCACATACCGCAATAGTTGCGGGGACTCCTGGACCAATGTCCGCTGGTCAGCGAAGACGCGAGGCGGCGGAGCGTTCTCCAACGCTGCGAGTTCTGCGCCTGTTGTGACCTGGCAGCGACTTCGGGTGCCGTCCGCTGCGACGAACGCTGCAAACAGGCGGGCCGGGCTGGGCGGCCAGTCGCCGTGGTCGGGTTGACCGGTCACGGCGAGGTCGTCGGCCGAGCCCGCGCGAATCGTTCCGTGGAGCAGTTCGACCGAAATCGTCAACATCACGCACTCACGGGCTCAAGCGGCCAGGTCTTGCTGATTGCATCAGTAAGGGCTTTGTTAGGCGTTACCACAAGTGGTTCGGTTCTCCAACCGCCTCCTTCAAGAATTCCGGCTGCGGCAGCGGCTTCGAGGCACTCCCCAAACAGGGCGATGGCGCGATCTCGGGACAGGGACTCCATGGTTTGGTCCTCCTCCCCGCTGCCTCCGAGCCATGTCCATGTCGTAGTAGCGGCGCGGAGGTCGCAGTCGCTGCGAAGGTGGAATGCACGACCGAATGCTTCAACGTGGGCGACTAGACCGAGAGCGACGAGCAAAGCACGCATCGTGGCACTGGATTCAGGCCCGTCGACTGAAAGGCGGCGCAGTGCAGCAAACGAAACCGTAGCCCGTTGTTCGATGTCGCGGAAGGAAACCGGCCTGAGCGCGGCCTCGTCGCCACTGAAAGGAACCTGGCCATGGCCGATCTCAGAGAGCGCCTTGCGGCTCTTGCCACCGGCAGCCTTATCCTTCGTCGAACCCTCGGTAAGGTGCCATTCGAATCCGACGTGATCGTTCTCGTCGAATTCAGCTTGTTCCACGACGGAAAGGTTGAGTGGATCCCCCTTTACGCCGAGGGTCCGGGTTGGGTTGCCGGAATCTCCCGCTGGGTCATAGCCCGTAATCTCCGAAACCCAGGCCCGCGACAACTTCGCCTGAGAACGCTTCTTGCCAGCGTGAGAAGTCCAGAATCCGAAAATCAGCGCTTGCGGAAACCATTGGAGCAGCCCGGCCGGGTTGTCGACGGATGCATTGAAGATGGTGGCGCCTGTCTTGGTGCGCATGAATTTCTCGCCGTCGAGGAGGGCGTCACGTAGGTAGGCATCGGCGTGACGGTGTGGCATAGAGAAGCTAGAGATAGCCGTGGGCAGATGGGGCGGAAGCGTGGATATGCTGGAGAGGTCGAGGATGATCTCGGGCAGGCCCAGTTCCGCTCGCATCGCGCGAAGAGCGGCCTCTAGGCGGTTTGCCTGGCTCGCCACGTTGTCCACAATGATCGCGTCAACTGCCTCCAGCGGATCGCCATGCCACCGCTTCTCGACCTGGAACTTGGCGCCAGGGTAGCCGGCGGGCTTGATGGGGTCGTGGGGCCCTGAGAGCGGTTCGGCCTCAGTGCGGATGGTGATGCCGGCGTCGGATGATGTGTCGGCCAGGGCGGTTGCCAGGGTTGCGGCCGTTAGCTTGGACACGATAGTCTCCTTTTGTGTTGATCCGGGTAACTTGCAGTTAGGTCGTGTGGCCATCTATCGGGTAAACCATAACACCACCGAGGGTGGGGGTCAAGCCCGTTTATTAGGTGCCACTAAAATAATAACTGTTATGTATAGCAATAGGGCTTCATGTACCATACAATGAACTGTGCACTGCCTTAGTTGAGCGATGACCGTAATCAGTTCGATGGCGCCTCGCGGTGCAACTTCGCCGGACCCACGGTCCGGCCTTGCCTACAAAGCGGTCGATTGGGCGCATTCTAGGAATCACAAGGGGCAAGGATGCGCCAGTCTGGCGACAATTGTCTGTCGCCAACCCTGACAAAAACCTATTTGATCATAGGGAACGAGTGTTCGCCGTGTCAACGCGCGGCGACCTGTTCCCTCTGTGATCTTCCCCAACCGTTTGGAAATGTGGATCAACGCTCAACAGCGGAATGAATCCAACAATCACCCCAAGCGCCCGTCCGATGGCCTCCAAAGTTGCCTTGGAAGGGTTTGCACTCCCTCGTTCTATGCGGCTGATCTCGCTCTGATTGACTCCCGAGGCCTGAGCGAGTTCTTGCTGAGTGAGTCCTCGGAACCTGTGCAGGGTGAGCTGGTCCACTTAGATGCGAGACAGTGGGCCGGAGCGGTTGCGGGACGGATCGGATTCATCCCTCTCCCGTCAACGCGTTCAAGGTCGCCACAACGTCTGCCAATGGCAACATCAAAGTTCTCGGGGAGATCGGGGAAGGATCAAATCCGCGATCCTTGTAGAAGCGGGTGACGTCGTCGGTGAGACAGTGCACGATCAGACATCGGGCACCTATGACTTCTCGCGTCGCCAGTGACTGGCGAACGGCGTGGCCCAGCATCCGTGATCCCAGAGTGCGTCCCTGCGCGGAACGATCCACTGCAAGTCGGCCGAGCAGGACGGCAGGGATCGGGTCGGGGGCTTGCCTTCCTACTATGGCAGTCGCATCGGCTCTCGATACCGTGCCGGCGGACAATGAGTAGTAGCCGAGTATCCGTCTGTCCTCGCTGAGCAGATAGACGACTGCGTTGCCTTCGTCCATATTCTGGCGCGCATATCGCACGAGCCAGGCGTTGAGCTCCTGGTCTCCGCAATCGAACGCCTTTCGTTCTGTCTTGCTCGGATCGAGACGGTCGTAACGGACGATCCTTTGATCAGCCACCTACATCCTCGTCGAGAGGAGGTTGGGTCAGGAGGTTCGCGAGGCGCTGGTTGAATCGTGGAGGGACATCAAGTGCAGCGATGAACCGATCCCACTGCTCATCATCCAAGGCGAAATGACGCCTGTCGGCGACGTCGTGAAGCGCCCGTTCTATGGCGGCCCGGGTGACATACTCGGTCACCGACCTGCCGGTCGCCTCGGCAGCCGAACGGATGAGCTCGTCGTCGCCGGCAGCGATACGCAGATTCAGGCGGGCCGGCTTGTGGGGGGTTTGGGTGCTCACGGGATCTCCCTGCTGTATGTACAGTGCTCTCCTTAGTGTACAGCACACGTACATACGGCCGATACATTGGCAAACGGGCCGGCTTCGCTCTCGCATAGGAGACCGCGTCGTGCAGTAACCGACGACCGCGCTACCGCGCCCTAGCGTGGACGCGCGGACGCGTTCCGGGGCGGACGTCACGGCCAGGCTCCGGCGCAGAGGCCGGGGCACGCTCGGCCAGGAAACCAACCTGGCCCGAGCCCCGGTTGTGAAGCTGCGGCCGACGCGGCTCGCTCTGCCTGGCGCCGACCTCCAGGGCCTTGGCGACCTCGCTGATGCTCTCTACCTCGTCTTCAAGCTGGTGGCCCGCCTTGCCATGAACTGGCAGAGCATCACCGCTCCCAACCAGATCGCCTTACTCATCTCCGACCATCGCTTCGTGGACGGCAAGCTACA
>JACWAJ010000047.1 GCA_014874355.1 bacterium
AGATCGCCTTACTCATCTCCGACCATCGCTTCGTGGACGGCAAGCTACAGATCGACCAACCGGCTCCTCAGGAGGACACCGCCGCGTAACTCAAACCACCAATCGCCTGGATGAATTTCCACCGGATTTGACAAAGGCTCCACTTCCCCGAGATGTCGTCACTCGCGATGGCCGGCGCTACCGGTTGCGCCTCCAACTCGAGGCCGACGCCGCCGCCATCGTCGCACTCGACGCGGGCGTGTCACGAAGCCTGCTGGAGGAGCAGTTTGCGTTCATGGCGTTGGCTGTGGAGGACGGGCTGGGCGTTGTCGCCGAGGCGCAAGGTGGCGGCCTTATAGCCCACCTTACCGTCACCGGGCCACGCCGAAGCGACGGTGGGGGAGAAGCGGCCATCTTTGTCGATAACTTGTGGCGCAACGTCGGTGTGGGCCACTGTCTCATGCAGATGGCCGTGGATTGGGGTCGCCGCAAGTCGCTGCCACGGCTCCGGGTCAGAGTGGCGGCTGGCAATCTTGTCGCGCGGTACCTCTACGAACGCCTGGGATTTAGCCTGGCTCTCGGTGGGGGGGACGCCGACCTGGTCATGGAGCTGGCACTGCAGGCCGGTCGCCCTGATATCCTCGACGGCAATGAGTGACGCGCGGCCGATCGGTGTTTTCGACTCCGGGGTGGGCGGGCTCACGGTCCTTCGGGAACTGCACCGCCAGCTTCCCGGCGAAGAGCTCGTCTACATCGCGGATCTCTTGCATTTCCCCTACGGTCCGCGCAGCCTTGCCGAGGTGCGCGCCTACGCGCTTCGGATCATCAGTCATCTGGTGGGATTCGACACCAAGCTCGTGGTAATCGGTTGTAACACGGCTACGGCGGCCGCTCTCAACGCAGCGCGCGAGGTCTTCGACGTTCCCATCGTCGGTGTCATCGCGCCGGGGGCGCAGGCGGCGGTGGAAACCACGAGCAACTCCCGTGTCGCTGTCATCAGCACCTTGGGTACGCATGAAAGCCAGGAGTACGTTCACGCTCTGCGCGAGGCCAACCCCGGAGTCGCCGTGCTCAGCAAGCCCGCACCCGATCTCGTCAGGATCGTCGAGGACGGTATGGCCGATACGCCACGGGCCGATGCCTCCCTGCAGGCGGTTTTGGAGGAGATCCTCGAGTGGGGTGCAGACACACTCGTGTTGGGATGCACCCACTACCCCTTGCTGAAACCGGCGTTACGGCGTGTGGTAGGAGACAAACTCAGCATTGTCGACTCGGCACAGACGACTGCGGCCAAGGTGCTGCGTGTTCTCAAGGTGAACCGGCTCGAATCTGGGACGGTTGTTGCCGGGCGTCTACGACTACTGGTGACCGCCCAGCCGCAACAGTTCCTGAGCGTGGCGCGGCGTCTGTTTGGCGACGACCTCGAGGCGCCGAGCATCACCGATCCCTGGAGCGATGTGACAACGGCGCCGGTTGCCTCGTGAGTCAGGAATCCGCGAAACTTTTTGCCCCCATAGCAACTCAACTGGTTGAGCTGGAGGCGCGAATCGAGCGCGAGATTGCCGGCGATGATGCACAGGTTGCCGATATGGCCCGGGACATCGTTTGTGCCGGGGGCAAGCGTTTACGGCCCGCCTTGGTGCTGCTGGTAGGTCAACTTGGCCTGGGCGATGTGGACTTGCTGTATGACCTCGCCATAGGCGTGGAACTCATACACACCGCGACGCTCATTCACGATGACCTCATCGACCACTCACCGGTGAGACGCGGTGTGGCTGCCGTTCATACCGTGAGCGGTCCGTCCGCAGCCATCATCATCGGGGATCACTACCTGGCCAAGGGACTGGGGCTGGTTGCTCGTGGCGCCGGTGGCCATGTTGCCGAGCGTGTGGCCGAAACGGTGATGGCAATCTGCGCCGGCGAACTTGCTCAGATGCGTGCCGGGCGGGATCTCGATCAATCGCCTGAATCCTATGAGGCGACCATTGCGCGCAAGACAGCCGGCCTGCTTCGAGTTTGCTCTTACGCCGGAGCTGTGGTCGCCGGTCTTGATGTTGCCGCCACAGAGAACCTATCCAATTTCGGTCACAACCTGGGCATGGCCTTCCAGATTGCCGATGATCTGCTCGACTACGCTGCCGATGCGATAACGGTGGGCAAGCCGGTTGGCGCAGATATTCGCCAAGGTACGGTTACCTTGCCGCTCATACTCGCGCTGGCGGAGGCACACCGCGGGCCGCGGCTGCGCGCGCTGCTGGCCGCAGACCAGTGCGACTTCGACGCTGTGGTTGCATTGGTGCGCGAATCCGGTGCCATGGACATGGCGCGGCGTCGTGCCGGCGACTACGCCGACCATGCACGGTTGGCGCTGGCGGACTTTGGCGACTCTGCCGCCCGCCAGAGTCTTCTCGGCCTTTGCGATTACGTTGTCATGCGCAAGGCCTGAAATCGTCCGCCACAGCGATTTCTCAGCCTGCGCGGATCTCGATAGCGGCGAAGTTGAAGCGGTGATTCGTGGGCGCCAGATCGCTCAACTCGACCTTGGTTGCCTTGGGTGGCGTTGGGCTGAGCGAGTATTGCACCCAGTACTCATCGTCATTTTCGGTGCTTTTATCATCGTGACCCATCGTCTGACCTGGCCCGATGGTTCGTGGCGTGGCACCGTCCCAATCCGCACCGACACCGAACACGACCCTGGACGGCACGTGTCCACGTGAGGTCGCCCCCCGACACTCCGGCTACGGTCTGTGGCATGTCCGGAGGTCCATCTGTGGCGACGAAGAGGACGATCATCTGGCCGGGCTTGGCACCGATATCTGTGATGGTCATCGGCTCACTCGCGTTGCGATCCTCAGCGTATCGCTGCGAAACGAGAGTGGGCGGTTTTGTCTGGGTTGCCGTAGCCGTGGTGGGGGTCGCGCGGGTGCTCGATGTAGAGGTAGGTTGGCGGACTCGATCCACACCCAGACACGGCCAAGGTGACCGAGGCTGCGGTGACCAGAACATGGATGGCGTCCACTTCATTCCCTCCATGCTTGTCGCGGGTACTGCGTGAACTTCCCAAAAAAGAAGTCCTGAGCTAGTCCTTGCATTCCTCGGAACGCGGATCTATAATCTCAAATTGCGGGTTCGGTCGGCAGTAATGCGGATCGAGCGGCCCGGGAATGTGGTGGTCCACCTCCCCGGACGAGGGTCGAGCCCAAGGGCCACCGAGGGCACCGCCTCCCGTGTTGGAAAGGCACTGAGCCGAAAGGTTCAGGGCCTTTCTTGACTCTGGCTGTGTTTTTGGTCTGCCAGTGCACTCACAATGCCTACAAAAAAAGAGCGCCGGCAGCGTTACCGCCGCCGGCGCCGGGGATGGGCTTGGTTGCAGCCGGTTTCTCAACCGGGTGAAGGCGACATCATACGGGGAATCTGGGGCGCTTGCATAGGTCAGTGTGGTGCTGGTCTCAAATGGCTCCCCAGCGCTCCAGTTCAGACCGAAATAGCCAAGCCCAGACACCGATAAGGACAGTGGCCAGGATCAAACCCGCCGCTTCTGCGACGGTGGCGGCCACTGTACCGGAGGGGGTCGAGTACTGCTGGGTTGTGGCCATGACACTCGCAGTCCGTGCGGTGTCGATGAGGGCCACGGTGGCAATAGAGATAAACGCGATCCGGACCCCAAGGTATTCGCGACGTAGACCGGCACGCAGCTCGCTGACGGAGGAGTTGTCGCTGTTCTGACGGCTCGTTGGGGGTTCGGGGGTGCCTACCTGGAGTTGGACTATCGATATTGCGAAGAACGCTGCGGCGACCCATCCCGGCCACAGCGTGGCAATTGATGAACCCGACGCCAGCAGCGAGGCAAAGGGGTTGAGTTCCTGGCCTGCGGCAGATGAGGCGGCCAGATGCCGGTGCAGCACGTCTAGGTACACACCGGCGGCGCTGGTGCCAAGCAGCGCCAGGACGAGAACCAACACGCTGATAGCGCCGCGAACGCGGCTCAGGAATACGAGTTCGGCAAGCCAGGTGAGGCGTGTGGGAACAGTCTCCTCGCTCGTCTCGCTTGCGTCCATGGCTTAGAGATTCTAGTGGTCTGTCTGTGAAATAGTCTGACCATACAAGAAGGGCGTCGCAACCTTTTCGGTCGCGACGCCCCCTGTGTGGGTGGTGGTTGATTATTGGGCAGGGGGGGCAGGAGGCGC
>JACWAJ010000048.1 GCA_014874355.1 bacterium
CACCTGGAGCGTTAGGTCGACGGGTTGAGCGTGGACGGCCGGACATGGCACCATTCTATCACCTTTGGTGATGAGAATATTCATTCTCATCAGTTACACGAATGGCTGATTCGCGCCGCCACTTCGCCGGAGCGGCTGCCTCGACGCTCAGCGAACCTCGACGAGTAGCCGGATCCCGGTACGTTCCTCGCCGTTGATCGAGATGTCGATGAAGGAAGGAATGCACACCAGTTCGATGCCTCCGGGCGCAACGTAGCCCCGGGAGATCGCAATCGCCTTGATCGCCTGGTTTACGGCCCCGGCTCCGATCGCCTGTATCTCGACCTTGCTCTGGGTACGGATCACCCCGGCAATTGCACCCGCGACGGCCAGAGGCTTGCTGTTGGCAGAGACTTTGAGAACTTCCACTTAGGTGATCGTCCCTCTAATCGGAAACCGGTGCGAGAATTATTGCTGCGACAAATACTTTGATGTTTCCCGAGTCTTATGTCCTGACAAGCCTCTTAGTGGCTGTGCGACATAATCGTTACGGTTGCAGCTAGAAAATGTTGGGACAGCGTTGTAAAAAGCCTACTTGGCGTACTCGACGCTACGCGTCTCGCGCAATACGACCACTTTTATACGGCCTCCATAGCTGCCCTCCGCGTGCAGGCGGCGAGCGATTTGCCGGGCCAGGATCTGCGCATGGTCGTCGTCCACGGCCTCGGGGCGGACCATGACCCGGATTTCCTTGCCGGATTGGAGGGCAAAGGCACGTTCAACACCCGCGAAACTGGTGGCTATGTCTTCTAGCTTCTCAATATGCTTGATCGACGCCGCCAATGCCTCACGACGAGCGCCCCGACGGGAGGCCGAGATGGCGTCTGCGGTCATGAGAATAAAGGCCCCGACGCTGCGGGGTTCCTCGTCATAGTGGTGGCTGCGTACGGCGTGGACGACGGTCGCAGGGCGGCCCAGGCGGCTTAGGATCTCGGCGCCGATGAAGGCATGGGAACCTTCGATTTCGTGCTCGGCAGCCTTGCCGATGTCGTGGAAGAGTCCGGCCTCCTTGGCCGCTTGTTCGTCGTAGCCGATCTCGGCCGCGATCATCCCGCACAGTGCCGCGGTCTCCTTGCTGTGCGCGAGGATGTTCTGGCCGTAGCTGTGGCGAAAGCGCAGTGTGCCGAGCAACGTCTGCAGTTCTGGGTGGACATTGGGCAGCCCCAACTCCTGGCACGCGGCCTCGCCCTCCTCGCGAATCCGCTGGCCCACTTCGGCCCTTGTCTTGGCAACCATCTCCTCGATGCGGGCGGGATGGATGCGGCCGTCGGCAAACAGGCGTTCCAGCGTCACGCGTGCGACCTCACGGCGTACCGGGTCGAAGGCGGAAAGGACAATGGCCTCGGGAGTGTCATCGACAATGACGTCGACGCCGGTGGCGGCTTCCAAAGCGCGGATATTGCGCCCCTCACGGCCGATGATCCGACCCTTGAGTTCATCGCTGGGGATGTGCATGACCGTGACGGATGCTTCCCCTGCCTCGTCCGACGAGTAACGCTGCATCGTCAAAGAAAGGACGTGGCGGGCGCGTTCGTCGGCCTCTTCTCGAACGCGCTTGTCGGCGTCTCGAATGCGCTCTGCTATCTCGGCGCTGATCTCTCCATCGACCTCGGCGAGGAGCTCGGCGCGGGCGGCATCTTGGCTCAGGTTGGCGATACGCTCAAGTTCGGTGTCAACCCGGGCTCGCTCGCTCGTGAGTTGTTCACGCTGTTCTGTCAACTCCGCCTCGCGGCGCCCCAGTTTCTGCTCGCCTGTATCGATCTCCCGTCGCCGACGCTCCAGGATCTCCTCGCGCTGATCGGCACGCTGTTCGGCACGGACCACCTCGGTGCGCCGCTCGCGGACCTCGGCCTCGGCCTCAGCACGCAGCCGGAGGGCCTCCTCCTTTGCCGCCAGGATGATCGACTGACGCTCCTGCTCGGCGCTGCCGCGTACCGCACTTGCTTGCTGGGCCAGATTGGCGTCGGATGTGCGCGCGTCACCGAGCCGGATACGAGCGTAGACGAGGACCGCGATCGAGAGGATTAGGAGTGCGCCGACGGCCGCAAGTAGGACCAGAAGGTCTGTAGTGTTGATGGATTTTCCTCGGAGTTATTACGAAAGAGAGGTGCCGACACCTCAGCCAAGCGCCGGTCTGCAGTGAAGGGCACGACCGTCCAATGGGCATCTTGGACGGTGCACTAAGACCGGAGGAGCCCGGTGCTCCACCGCAACCCGTGCAAAGCATTGTAAGGGTCGGCGGCATGCATGGGGTAACCTTGGCTGAAATGCACGGCAACTTTGTGGACGCTGACCCTATCGGCGGAGTGGTGCCGTCCCACTCTGTCGATGCTGCACCTGTCCCCCACGCATCCAAATCGTCGCTCGACACAGCTGCAGATCTCGAACACGAACTGATTGCCGAGCGTCCGGTCGCCATCGGCGCGTTGCTCACCGCCACCGCACTGCTTCGCATCGGGACCGTCGGAGCCAGCCTCTCAGTGGGTTTTGAACTAGTCGACCGCGGTCGTGTCGACCCTCGCATCATCGGGATTGTGGGTTCGATCAATCTGGTTTCCGAACTCATCTTCGCACCCATACTGGCGCGCTTCGCAGATCGCTTCGGACGCACACGGTTTCTGATCGGGGGGCCACTGGTGGGCGCGCTGGGTTTGATCCTGCTGACGTTCGCGACCCGTCCGTTTTGGATGGCCTCATCGCGGCTCTTGGAGGGGATTGCGGCTGCGGCATTCGTGCCGACCGCGCTTGGAACCATCGCCGCCGCCACCAGCCACAGCACCAAGGTGCGGTCCAATGCCGGTGGTGCATTTGAGGCTTGCACCCTGGCGGGGTACGCCGTTGGAGGTCTGCTTTCCGGCTTCGTCCACCACTGGACCCACCGCTATTCGTTCCTTGTATTCGCCTTCTTCTATGTCGCGGCCGCGCTTGTCTGCTGGCACTGGATTCCGAGGGTGCCGCCGTTGCCGGTAAGTCCGATCCGTGCCATCGTTCGTGCCGTCCTCAGTCGCGGACCGATCCGCACCTTCCTGCCCGCATGGTTGGCGACATTCGCGGCCATCGGTGCCATGCTCGTCAACATGCCGCCGCTGCTGAAGAGTGGCGCGGCAGCTCAGTCAGGGCAGTTGCTTGCTCATCGTCTCGACGAGAGGTTGGTCTCGGAGTTCATCACGGCAGGTCTCCTGTTGCTCGTCGTCGGGATAGCCCTCTGGACGCCACTGCTGATCCGCATCGGCGCAGCCCGGACGATGCGTCGAGCCATCCCTGGCGCATGGGTGTTTTGCGCGGGACTGTTAGCTCTAAACCACACGTCAATGGACGCCACGGCGAGTTTTGTGCTCGTACTTGTCGCGGGCATTCTCATCCTGTCCGGGTTCGGCCCGGCGGCGGTGGTCTACTTGGCGGAGTGTTCCGAGACCTTCGTGGCGGACCGATCTGCGCTTATGGCCTTCTATACGCTGACACTGGCAGCGGGTGGGCTGGTCGGCGGCATCGTCGGTGGTTTCGCGGCAAACTGGCTGCAGATTGACGGACTCACGGCGCTGTGTGTGGGACTGTCGGTATTCGCCTTTGTCGCGCTCAGTCGCGTCGTGAGCTACGAACGTGCCCTGGTTCGCGACTTCGATGGTGACTAACCGTATTCACTGAACTGCGAGCCGGCGCAGTACCTCGGCGATGATATCGCCGCCAAAGCCACGACGTTGCAATTGACCGGCCACGCGGCGACGTAGACGCATTAGCTCGGGCGCCGTGGTGGCGCCATGTCGCCAGGTGCGGCGCGCCACGCTGAGCGCCAGGTCGATATCCAACGTGCTGTCGATGGTGCCAAGTGCGGTTTCGATCGCGTTGGCGTCGATCTGACGGGACCGGAGTTCGGCCGCGATGCGGGCGCGCCCGTGTCCGCTGTGCTGGCTACGCCGGACTATCGAGGTCGCGAACGCGGTGTCGTCGACATAGCCGAACTCGACCATCCGTGCCACCACGGCGGCAACGGTTTCCGCGGAGAAGCCCCGCCTTCGCAAACGCGCTGCGAGCCCGGCCGACGATTGCGCCGCAGCGTTGAGGATGCGAACCGCGACTTCACCTGCGGCCTCGATGTCGTCGGGGTCGCAGGGGGGCGCCTGCGAGCGCCTCCCTGCCGATCCCAGGTGAGATGCCATGACTAGGTGGCGGGTCAACCCACCGGCACGGGTGGAGAGATCCCGTTCTCAGATGGGGTGCCGGAGGCCTCGACAGAGGGGGGGTCAGTAGGCGCTGCAATCTGCGGGAGCAGATTGCAGCGTACCTTGGCGGCAAGTTCCTTGAGCAGGTCGGGGTTCTGCCGCAGGAAGTCGCGAACATTCTCCCGCCCCTGTCCGAGTCGAGTCTCTCCATAGGCGAACCAGGAGCCACTCTTCTCGATGATGCGTGCGTCGATAGCCATGTCGAGAACGCTGCCCGCGTACGAGATCCCCTCGTTGTAGAGGATGTCGAACTCGGCGTTGCGGAACGGTGGCGCCACTTTGTTCTTGACGACCTTCACTTTGACCCGGCTGCCGATGACATCCAGTCCCTGCTTGAGGGATTCGATCTTGCGGATGTCCATTCGTACCGAAGCGTAGAACTTCAGCGCTCGACCGCCGGTGGTGGTTTCGGGGTTGCCGAACATGACGCCGATCTTCTCGCGCAGTTGGTTGATGAAGATGAGCGACGTGTTGGAACGGCTGATGGCTGCAGTCAGTTTGCGCATGGCTTGCGACATGAGCCGAGCCTGGAGCCCGACGTGGCTGTCCCCCATTTCCCCATCGATCTCCGCCTTGGGGACCAGCGCCGCCACCGAGTCGACGACGACGACGTCGACAGCTCCGCTACGGATCAACACCTCGACGATTTCAAGCGCCTGTTCGCCGGTGTCCGGCTGCGAGATCAGCAACTCGTCGATGTTGACCCCGATCTTGGCCGCGTACTGCGGGTCGAGAGCATGCTCGGCGTCGATGAACGCCGCCACTCCCCCACTCTTCTGCGCCTCGGCGATGACGTGCAAGGTCAGAGTGGTCTTGCCTGACGACTCCGGCCCGTAGATCTCCACGATGCGGCCTCGGGGCACGCCGCCGATTCCAAGTGCGATATCGAGCGTCAAGGCTCCGGTCGAGATGAACTCCACACGCTGAGTCTGCGCTTCGCCGAGGCGCATGATGGCCCCCTTGCCATGGGCGCGTTCGATCTGGCTGAGGGCGGTACTGAGCGCCCGGTCGCGTTCTGTCGTCAACGCCTCTCTCTCCTTGGCGGCCCGCCGCCCGTTCACTTCAATGACTGCGTTGATGCTACTACGAGTTTGTGTGCTTGTCAAAACTGTAACCTCGACGTGAGTGCGGTGCGCTACCGAACAGATGTACGGACTGTACTCGGACTCGCCAGGAATAGCAACTCCGACGGTTGCGCGCCAGACGCTTGGGTTATGCTGTTCACTCGATAGTCGGCTTCGGATCGAGTGCCAGAAGTTGCGTCGGCGCGGTGGCCCGCACCGGGTCGCTCTTGTCGGCGTGCGCTTCTATGTACGCACACAGCTTGGCAATGGCCTCATCCTGCACGGCCAGGTGGCGCTGCAGTTGCAGACACTCCTGGAGCACGGCCTCGGCGTCGAGAAAGGTCTGCTCGGCTCTGTGGTCGCCAGCTTTTCCGAGCACGTCCTGCCCCACCATGATGACGAACTCAAGAATCAACTGAAGCAGGCTGGAGACAAACAGCAGGAACGCGAAGGGGTAGGGATCGAACTGGATCACATGGGTTGCGGCCAGGGCGATCCAACCGAATTGGACTGCACCCGCCGCATAGAACGCCCACATGGATGTGGCGCCACGTGTCATCCGCGCGGCGATCCTGCCATTGAAGCCGACAAGTTCGTCTTTTACGCGAGGCGCCTTGATCGCCTTGCGCTTCTCGATCCACGGATGATGCTCGGTCTCGACCAGCGCCATGCCTTGGTTGAGGGTCTTGTCCTGCGCGTGAAGGTGGTCGTTGAGCGAGATGACATCGTGGAGGATGGCTTCGGCGTCGAGGTAGGTCTGCTCCGCGCGCTTGTCCGCGGCCTGACCCAACACCCCCTGCCCGACCAGGATCACGAAGATGAGCATCAGTTCGACGACATTGGCGACGGCGAGGAGGAACGGGAAGGGGTATGGGTCGATGTGATGGAGTACCCCCCACGTTCCCAGCACCATCCAGCTGATGATCACGGTGCACGTGAAGTACACGGACCACATCGAGCCGACGCCCTTGGTCATCACCGCGGCGATCTTGGCGTTGCGGCCAATGCGTAGGTCGGCGGCCTTGGGCGGGTGCTGGTGCTGCCGCTCCTTGGCGTGTGGGTGGGGAACGTAGGTGTATGTACTCATAGGCATAAGGATACATATGGATCGCACAGTGTTCCTGTGTTGCGCTAGGTCGCGCGCTTGTCGACCCGGCCGGCGTACAAGAGAAAAGCTATGCTCGACTCCCATGTTCTATGTCAAGTTCTTCGCTCCCGTCACGCAGCAATCGGTCGTCGCCTTGATGCACGCCGTCGGTGCCAAGCTTCGCGAGGGGCACACGGAAATGGGCCTGCTCATCTCGACTCCGGGTGGCGACGTCACGTCGGGGCTGACCGCATACAACTACCTTCGGGGCATCCCCCTCAAGGTAACCACCCACAATTTCGGCAGCGCCGACTCCATCGGCGCGGTGATCTTCTGCGCCGGTTCCCGGCGGTTCTCAGTACCCCACGCCCGGTTCCTGATCCACGGCGTGGCCATGAGCTTCAATCAATCCGTCGTTCTCGAGGAGCAACAACTCGAGGAACGTCTCAAGAGCCTGCGCATCGACATGGGCAATGTCGCCCAGGTCATCGCCGACACCGTGGGCAAGACGCGCGATCAGGTCATGGCGGACATGCTGGCCCGCAACACGCTCTACCCCGACCAGGCCATCGAGTACGGCCTGATCCACGAGATCCGATCCGAACTGTTCCCGCCCGGGTCTGACGTCTCGTCAGTCGAGATGTCCTGAGGCGACTGGACTAGGCTCGCGGCCGGCGCAACTGGATCCCAAGCTCTTTGAGTTGGGAGTCATCTACTGGAGCGGGCGCCATGGTCATCAATTCCTGGGCCTGCTGGTTCTTGGGGAAGGCGACGACGTCGCGGATGTTCTCTTCGCCCAACCCTTCCATTACAAGCCGGTCGATACCGGCCGCAAAGCCACCGTGTGGCGGCACTCCGTATTCGAAGGCGTCCAGTAGGAATCCGAACTTGCGCTGTGCCTCATCGTCGTCGATGCCAATCGCGCGAAAGACGCGGCGTTGCATCACCGGATCGGTGATGCGGATGGAGCCGCTGCCCACCTCCCGTCCGTTGATGACAATGTCGTAGGCACGGGAGCGCACTGACAGGGGCTCTGAATCCAGCCGATCGATGTCGTCTGGGTGAATCTGGGTGAACGGGTGGTGGGTGGGCGAAACCTGTCCCGTCGCCTCGTCCTGTTCGAACAAGGGGAAGTCGGTGACCCAGAGGATGTCGATGCGCTCGGGATCGTAGAGATGCAGTTGCCGGCCGAGGTGGTTGCGCAGTGCCCCGAGTGCGGCGGACACCACCGACGACCTGTCGGCCACCATGAGGACTGCGTCGCCGACAGTTGCGCCGCAGATGTCACCGATGGCACTCAAGTCGGCCTCGCTGAAGAACTTGACGATGTGACCCTGCCAGCCGTCGGCGGTGTTCCAGAGGTACGCCAGACCCTTGGCACCAAGGCCTTTCACAACATCGGTCAGTTCACCCTCGATGTGTGTCCGGTGCATGTCGGCGCCACTCTTGACGCACAGCGCCTTGACCATACCGCTCTTGGCGACAGCTTCGGCAAAGACGCGGAAACCTGAGGTTCTGGCCACCTCGGTGAGGTCGCAGAGTTCCATCCCGAAACGGGTGTCGGGCTTGTCGGCGCCAAAACGCCGCATCGAGTCGGCGTGGGTCAGTCGCGGAAAAGGCGTGGGGATACTGCCACGAAAACCGCTCTTGTGCCAGGCGTAGGCGATGGTGCGCTCCAACGCGGCGAACACGTCGTCTTCGTCGACGAAACTCATCTCGATGTCTAGTTGAGTGAACTCCGGCTGACGGTCGGCGCGCAGATCTTCGTCCCGCATGCAGTGGGCCATTTGGAAGTAGCGGTCGAATCCTGCCACCATGCATAGCTGCTTGTAGATCTGAGGTGACTGCGGCAGCGCATAAACGGAGCCCGGGAATACGCGGCTGGGAACGAGATAATCGCGAGCGCCCTCTGGGGTGGCACGCACCATCATCGGCGTTTCGATCTCCACGAAGTTCTGCTCGTTCATTGCCTCGCGAAGTCCGTTGATGAAACCCGCGCGAGCTTTGAGCGTGCGCTGCAGGCGAGTGCGGCGCAGGTCGAGGTAGCGGTACTGCAAGCGCAGTTTCTCGTCGACCTCGGAATCTTCGTTGACGGGGAACGGCGGCGTCTTGGCTTGTGACAGCACGCTGCACGCCGTCGCGTGCAGTTCCACCTCGCCGGTTTCGCGATTTTGATTGATGTTCTTTGCGTCGCGAAGGCGCAGTTCGCCCTCGATGCGAACAACCCACTCCAGGCGCACATTTTGCAGCGCGTCATGGACGCTGGGTGCTGTGGCTGGGTTGACGACCACCTGGACAATTCCCGAGGTGTCGCGGATGTCGAGGAAGATCAGTCCGCCGTGATCGCGCCGGCGATCGACCCAGCCGTATATGACCATCCACTTGCCGGCGTCGGTCGCCCTGGGTTCACCACAACGAGTTCTTTCCGTGCTCACTTGTCCCCCTCTCCTCCACATCCGAGAATTGCAGTCACTGTGTTGTTGACAGCATCGACTGCAACACTCTGCTGGTCGCGCTGCCCCAGGTCGCGCACCATGGCGGTTCTGGCGGCCAACTCATTGTCGCCCACGATGACGCAAACGCGGGCGCCCAGGCGGTCGGCATTGCGAAGTTTCCTGTCGAGGCGGCGCTCCGCGGCATCGAGGATCACGCGATGTCCGGCCGCGCGCAGTTGTCGCGCCAGCGCCGCCGCATAGCCCACCGACTCGGCGCCCAGCGAGCAGACGACGACATCGGCATCGGTCGCGGCTGCAGGTCCGGCGCCGGCATCCTGCAGAACGATGAGGGCGCGATCCACTCCGAGTGCATAACCCACTCCAGGCGTTGCCGGAAAGCCGAGCACCTCGGCCAGACCGTCGTACCGACCGCCACCGCCAAGCGCATTCTGGGCTCCGTGCAACGACGTATGCCAGAACTCGAAGGCGGTGTGGGCGTAATAGTCAAGACCGCGAACCAGATGGCGGTTGATCGTGCAGGTGATGCCGGCATCGCGCAGACAACCGAGTACGGACTCGAAATACTCGCTGCTTGCCGGGCTGAGCGCATTGCTTGCCGGCGGTGCGATGGCGGCGAGATGGGCGTCTTGATTGCAGTCGAGCAGGCGTAGGGGATTGATCTCGATCCGGCGCCGGCAGTCATCGCAGAGTCCGGCCAGATGCGGAGTGTAGAAGTCGACCAGCATTTGCCGGTAACGGCGACGGTCATCGAGATCTCCGAGGCTGTTGATCTGTAGATCGATCCCATCGATGCCGAGAGCCTCGTAGAAGCGCCAGCCAATCTCGATGACCTCGGCGTCGATTACGGGGCTGCGTTCGCCGATGGCCTCGACGCCGATCTGGTGCAACTGCCGGTAGCGGCCGCGTTGGGGCCGGTCGTGGCGGAACATCGGTCCCGCGTAATGGACCCGGACGGGCCGGCGTTCCTGATCCAGATGGGCGCCAAGCACGGCACGCAGAGTTGCCGGTGTCGCTTCCGGCCGCAGTGTCAGGCGGTCGCCACCACTGGTTTCGAAGCTGTACATCTCCTTATCGACGATGTCGGTTCCGGCGCCGATGCCGCGTTCGAACATCTCTGTGGCCTCGAAGATCGGTGTCTGGATGGCGCGGTAACCGTGCGCCTCAGCCACCCGGGCATGGGTGGCATAGATCTCGTCCCAGGCCGCCATGTCGGCGGGGAGGATGTCACGGGTGCCCTTGGGCGATTGAATGGGTGGCATGAACGTCCGAGTTTAGCGGCACCCTGACTTCCCCACGCGTCTACCCGAAGTCGCGTGTCACCGTATGGACGTCGCGCACCGCCTCCAACCGTTCCATCAACCGGCTGAGTTGGGTGAGGTTCGCAACCTCGACGATGGTCGAGATCACCGCCGTTCTATCGTCGTAGACCTCGACATCGGCTCCGCTGAGGTTGATCTTCGACTCGGCGATGACGCCTGCGATGTCACGCAGAAGCCCGGTTCGGTCCCAGGCCTCGATCTTGATGCTGACCGGATAGATCTGGCGTGCGCCCAGTTCCCATTCGACATCGACCAGGCGGTCGGGGTCGGACACGTTGCGAACATTGGCGCAACTGGCACGGTGGACAGTCACCCCCTTGCCGCGAGTGATGTAGCCCTTGATGGGCTCGCCCGTCAGGGGCTTACAGCACTGTCCCAGGATCGTGAGCATGTCCGTCATTCCGTGAACGCGGACTTCACCGGTGGGCCGCGAACCGCTGGCGACTGGAATGGGGAGTACCTTGCCGCCCCCTTCGGCGTCGTCTTTGTCGCTCAAGCGCAACACTGCGCTTCGGGCGCTGATGTCACCGTAGCCGATGGCTGCGAGGAAGTCGTCGATGGCGTTGAATTTGAATTCCTTGGCAATCTCTAGGATGCGATCGTCCTTCACCGACGACAGCGCAACCTGACGCATGCGGCGGGACTCTTTATCGAGTAACTCACGTCCCTTCTGGACATTCTCGTCACGTCGTTCACGTTTGAACCAGGTCCGAATCTTCTCGCGAGCGCTTGATGTCTTGACGAACTTGAGCCAGTCGCGCGATGGGCCGTGCGGAGCTTTGGTGGTGAGGATCTCAACGATGTCGCCATTCTGGAGACGATAGTCGAGCGGCACCATCCGAGAATTCACCTTGGCGCCGATACAGTGGTGCCCGACATCGGTGTGAACGCGATACGCGAAGTCCACCGGCGTGCTACCCGACGGCAGCGATCGGACATCACCCTTGGGGGTGAACACGAATACCTCGTCCTGGAAAATGTCAACCTTGACAGTATCGACAAAGGCCTCGGCGTCGAGAACCTCTTTCTGCCAATCCATCAGCAATCGCAGCCAGCCGAAGCGCTCGTCGAGCCGCGTATCCAGCCCGACCCCCTTGTACCGCCAGTGTGCGGCGATGCCGTACTCCGCGATCTGGTGCATTTCGTGGGTTCGGATCTGGACCTCCATGGGCTCGCCTGTGTGCGCTACCACGGTGGTGTGCAGCGACTGGTAGCCATTGCCCTTGGGCATCGCGATGTAGTCCTTGAAACGGCCCGGGATCGGTTTCCACAGCGAGTGGATTATTCCCAGCGCGCCATAGCAGTCCTTGATGGAGTCGACGAGGACGCGCATTGCGATCAGGTCGTAGATCTCTTCGAACGTCTTGCCCGAGCGCTGCATCTTGTCGTAGACGCTGTACACATGCTTGGGTCTCCCCGAAATATCGGCGGCTAGCGCGAAGCTCTCGAACTCCTTGGTCAGGATCTCGGTGACATCGCGAATGAACGCCTCCCGTTCCTGGCGCTTGCTGCTGAGACTCTCGTCAACGGTCCGGAAGCTGTCGGGCTCGAGTTGCGCGAACGCGAGATCCTCGAGTTCCCACTTCATCTGCCATATGCCGAGGCGATGGGCCAGCGGGGCGTAGATGTCCATCGTCTCGCGACTGATCCGCAGCCGCCGGTCCTCACGATGGGCGCTGATGGTGCGCATGTTGTGGAGCCGGTCACCGAGTTTGATGAGGACGACGCGGATGTCCTCTGCCATCGCTACGAGCATCTTGCGGATGTTCTCGGCCTGATGTTGCTCCTGGGTGTGAACGTGAATCTTGCCGAGCTTGGTGACCCCCTCGACCAGCTTGGCGACATGCGGCCCGAACTGGCTGACGATGTTCTCACTGGTGAGTCCGGTGTCCTCGACTGTGTCGTGGAGCAGTGCCGCAGTCAGCGTGTCGGTGTCGAGGTGGAGATCGGCCAGCAGGCCAGCGACGGCAACCGGATGTTCGATGTACGGCTCGCCGCTCAGTCGGAACTGCCCCGCGTGAGCCGTCTTGGCGACTTCGAAGGCACGTAGCAGCGTCTCTTTGTCCTTGGGCGAGACGTAGGCCAGTTTGGGCAGCAATTCCTCTAGAGGCATTAGCCCTACGAGTGTACCCGGCGCCTGGCCACCCGTCAGCCAATCCGAGGCAGTGCCCACGCTTCTGAACCCGTCAGTAGGCGCGGGCGATCAGGGCGACGTGCTGGCTGGGCTTGGCGCATACCAAGCACGGTGCACCGCTGGCGCTCCGATCGAAGCGTAGGTTGCGGATGCCGACCGCATGCACCGCCGCCTTGATCTGATCCTCACATTCCGTGGTATTGCAGAAGGGCGCGCTGGCGAACGCTGGCCGGGCTTCGAACGCCTGCTTGAGTTCGTCGAGGTCCTTGACGTCCACGGACCTGTCATCAAGGCGTTGCTTGGCCCTGTCGAACGTGACCCGTTGAGCGGCGGCGAGTAGGTCAGGCAACCGCGCTGCCAGGCCCTCCAGTGGCTCCACCGATTGCTCTCCGTCAACACGGCGTACCAGGGTGACATTGCCGTCGGCGAGATCCCGAGGGCCTGCGGTGATACGCAGTGGAACGCCGCGCAACTCCCAGTGGGCGAACTTCTCTCCGGGTCGGATGCCCTCGCGGCGGTCGACGCGCAAACGGACGCTGCCGGATGTCTCGCGCTCGAGTCGCTGGCAGGCCGCCTCCACGATGCCGCCTTCAGCCTCGTGGCTGCGAGCGATGGGCACGACTACCACCTGAATCGGGGCGACGCGCGGCGGCAGCACCAGACCGGCGTCGTCACCGTGAGCCATGATGAGCCCGCCGATGATCCTGGTTGACAGTCCCCACGAGGTCTGGAAGGGGTGCTGCAGGTTGTTGTCCCTGTCTGCGAAGGTGATGCCGTAGGCCTTGGAGAAACCGCGTCCGAAGTAGTGAGAGGTCCCCGACTGCAACGCCCAGCCGTCCGACATCATCGCCTCAATGGAGAGCGTGTAGCCGGCGCCGGCGAACTTCTCGGACTCGGTCTTGCGGCCCGAGATGACCGGCATGGCCAACCACTCCTCTGCCATCTCGCGGTAGCAGTCGAGCATGGTGTCGACTTCGGCGGCAGCCTCAACCTCCGTTTCGTGGAAGGTGTGGCCCTCCTGCCAGAGGAACTCGGTCGTGCGCAGGAAGAGCCGGGTGCGCTTCTCCCAGCGGCAGACGTTGGCCCACTGGTTGATGAGTACCGGCAGGTCGCGCCAGGAGTGGATCCAATCCGCGTACAGCGAACAGATGATGGTTTCGCTGGTGGGCCGGATCGCCAGCCGTTCCTCGAGTTGCTTGCTGCCGCCTTGGGTCACCCAGGCCACCTCGGGGGCAAAGCCCTTAACGTGTTCGGCTTCCTTGGCCAGGTAGCTCTCTGGAATGAGGAGCGGGAAGTACATGTTCTCGTGGCCGGTCCGCTTGATCATGGCGTCGAGGGCGTCGCGAGTCCGCTCCCAGAGCGCAAAGCCGTAGGGACGGATGACCATGCAGCCCTTTATGGGCGTGTAATCGGCCAGTTCGGCACGACGAACCACGTCGACGTACCAGCGATCGAAGTCTTCGCTCTGTAGGGTGGTGTGTTTGGAATCAGCCATGGACACCTGAGTATACGGGACCAAACTCTCACGCACGGACGTCCGCCCAAGGACGCTGTCCGTTTTCCTCAGGGCGATGCGGTGGCGGTGATTCCGCGAACCCATCTACATGACGGAGCTATTAAGCGAACCAACAGAGCTACCGTCAATCCGATGAGTGCGATGGTCGCCAACCAGAACAGCACTTGAATGGCTACCGGGGGCGCATGTACGAATGGCGGTGCGTTGACATAGAGCGCACGATACGCGACAGCTGGCCCCACCAGAAGTGCATACAACGAAGAAACGCGTAAGTAGCCGGCTGCCAGAAGAAACGCCACGGGCCAAACGTAGTACTGGTCGGCTACGGTCGGCGATAGCGCAATCAAAATGAACAGCGCAGTAGCGACTCGTCCTGCTGTTGGAATTGCGCGACGATGTGCGACAACTGCGCTGGCCGCAATGAGAACCAATACCACGATGTTGATCCACTGCAGATACGGCCCCCATTGAGAGGGAAGTCTGAGCCCAAAGTCCAAGGTGGTGCCTGGGGCGTAGGCAAGAACAAGTTGAATTGCAAAACCGACATTGACAGTCGGGCGTGCGAGCATGTACACCAAAGCGGCCACCAGGACAGGAACAGTGGCCCTGAGCAAGAAGCGAATACCTCTTTCTGCACGCATCGACACGAGGATTGCCGGGAGTACCACAATCGGCCATGTCTTGAATGCCACGGCTAGTCCAAAGAGCAATGCGGCGGCACGGTCGTGACGACCTTTTTCAAGCATGCCCAAGGACAACAGCAAGGGCAGTACCACCATCCCGTCGAATTGACCGTGAAGAGACGCAACAGTGATCGCGATTGGGTTGATCGCGTATAGCCATGCCGTGCGAACTCGCAGATGCCTTGGTACTACCCACGCGAGAGCCGGCACGATCGCGGCGTCGGCTAGCCAGAAGGGCAATTTGACGAGTGCGGCAAAGGCATTCGTAGCTCCGCCAGGAGCTATGAAAGAGGCGAGTGCGGACCACCATATTTCGACTGGTGGGTAGTTGTAGGGCTCGAGCCCAGCTGAGCCGTAGATCTCGGTGCCACTTCGCATAGAAGCACCAAACAACGCGAACGATCTGATGTCATGCATAGCGCCTGTTTGCACGATCGAGAACATGCCGCGCAAGCTGACAGCTACAACTGTCGCGATTATTATCGAGCGCATGGCATTGCGCTTCGTAGTCGAGACATTGGAACGGAATTCGATGCGCATCGACCATGCACCAAGCGCAATGCAAACGGCCAGTACGACTGGTTGCGCAGACGGAAGCGTGTCAACAAGCATGGGTTAGATGCTCTTATCCCATGGTTGGATATTTGCGCTCAGATCAAAGCCCCACCGGCAGGGGCTTACCCGCAGCCAGCAGCCGCTCGTCCTCGGTGGCTATCTCGCGGAGCTCGGCGACCAGTGCTTCGATGAGTTGATCTTCGGGGAGCGAGGCGACGACCTTGCCCGCCTTGTAGAGGATGCCCTTCTGCTTGCCGCCGGCGATGCCGATGTCAGCATGCATCCCCTCACCGGGGCCGTTGACCACGCAGCCCATGACCGAGACTGTGAGGCTGCGCCGGATATCGTGCAGGGCTGTTTCTACCCGCTCGACCATGGGCCACATGTCTATCTCCAAGCGTCCGCAGGTGGGACAGGCGATGAGGTTGGGCCCGGATCTGTGTTCTTCCAGATTGGCGAGGATCTGACGCGCAACCAGCACCTCTTCTTCTGGCTCCCCCACCAGCGAGACGCGGATGGTGTCGCCCAGGCCCTCGCCGAGCAGGATGCCGATCGCCATTGCCGACTTGATGCTGCCCGATCCCACAGGCCCGGCTTCAGTGAGACCGAGGTGTAGCGGGTAGGGATTGCCAAGCTTCGAGAAACGGCGGTTGGCCGCCAGCGTGGTCAGTACGTCCGACGCCTTGAGCGACACCTTGATGAGACGGAAGTCGAGGTCTTCGAGGATGCGGATGTGCGAGAGCGCCGCGTTGACCATGAGCTGCGCGGTCTCGTTGATACTGCCGCCCCGGCCGCGCTCCAGCGTCTTGCGCTGCGGGATGCTGCCCGCGTTGACGCCGATGCGTATGGGCACATTGCGCGCTTTGGCCTCCGCGGCGATGTCGCGGACCTTGGCCGGGTCACCTATGTTACCGGGGTTGAGCCGCAGACAGGCGACGCCGGCTTCGAGGGCCATCAGCGCCAGCGGTGCGTCGTAGTGGATGTCGGCGACGATTGGCAGCGACGATCCTTTCGAAATCTCCCGCAGCGCTATCCCAGCCTCTTTGGTGTCGCACGTGACGCGGACGATGCCGGCACCGGCCGCCGCGACACGCTCGATCTGAGCCAGCGTCGCTGCGACATCCTCAGTTTGCGTCTTGGTCATAGTTTGAACCGTGACCGGCGCGGCGCCACCGACGACGACCCCACCGATATTGACGGGGGTGGTGCTGCGGCGCTGAGTGAAGGACATCAGTGGTGGTTCCGGAGGTCGGCGACGGTGACATACACGAAGAACATAAGGACCATCGCGAGTCCCACCGCATAGATGGCCGCCTCGCGTGCAGGCGCCAACCGCCGCCGCCGTGCCGCCTCGATGCCGAGGAGCAGGATCTTGCCGCCGTCGAGGAAGGGGATCGGCAGGACGTTGAGAAGGGCGAGGTTCACGCTGATGAACCCGATGTACCAGATGACAGCCTGCGGGCCTTGCGCCACCTGGGTGCCGGCATCCTGAGCGATGCCAACCGGTCCCTGGAAGCCATTGGGTCCAAAGACGCCACCCGAGCCCGATGTCGTCACCACCTCTCGAACGCGTTCGTAGGTCTGCTGAGGGAAGGTCGCGACTTCCACCGCGGCATCGCGAATCGCCGGCAGCACCGGCTCGCCGGCATAGTCGAGGCCGACCCCGATCTTCCAGGCGGAATCTACTGTGCCGCTTAGCCCGGGGAACGGAATGTTGGTGAACTGCGTTGGACCGCATGGCGGATCCTGCCCGATGCCGCTAACTGTCACATGCTTCGCCCCCAGCAGACTTGCCGGGGTGCCCAACCCCACGGGATGGCCATTGATCGCGGTAATGGTGCTCCACCACTGGGGAAGCCGGGAGTGATCGCAGGTGGGGTTGTCGGGACTGGTGTTGTAGACGATCAGTTCCGGCTGAATCGTCGTGTGATGCAAGGCACCCGAGGCGTCTCTATATGCGACGCTCATAGCCTTGCCTTTGCCGGCGTCCACGGCGTGCGCGACGAACTTACCCACCGCCTCCGCCGACGAGTGATCGATTGGCTGGTTGTCGATGCTGACTATTGAACTGCCGTCGCGCAAACCGGCGGCGTAGGCTGGACTAGAGTTGGATACCTGTGACGCTGTCGGAGTGACCAGGACAATTGTGAAGCAGATGAGCGCCAAGAGTACGTTGGCCAAGATGCCCGCAGACATCACGAGCAGGCGCTTGGGAATGCTGGCCCGGTAGAAGTTGCGCTTGCCGGCATCGGCCTCGCCGGGAAGGCCGAGCATCCCAGCCATGCGGACGTAGCCACCAAGCGGCAGTGCCCGGATCGCGTAGCGCGTCTCGCCTCGCTGCTTCGAGATGAGACGGGGGCCGAAGCCGATGGAGAACTCGTCGACCCGGATCCCGAGCAGCTTGCCGAAAACGAAATGGCCGAACTCGTGAAATCCAACGCAGACGAGGATCACGACGATGAAGGCGACGATAGCGGTCATTAGATGTCAGTATCCCGATCTGGCACCAATCGCCGTCGCAACTTTTTGTCGCGCCCAGGCATCGGCGTCGAAAATCTCGTCCAGGGTTGCACCTGGACGTCCTGTCCCGGCATCGATTGTCGCGGCCACCATGGGCACGATCTCGTCAAAGCGCAGGCGCCGGTCGAGGAATGCCCGCACCGCCACCTCATTGGCCGCGTTGAGGATGGCGGGGGCTGCACCGCCTACCTCCCCGGCGCGTCGGGCCATGTCCACGGCGGGAAAGCGGTGCGGGTCGAGTCCATGGAACTCACAGACGGCGGCGTTTTGCCAATTGACGGGGCCGCAGGTGCCGTCAATTCGGGCACCCCCTGCCAAGGCAAGCGCGATCGGGAGGTGCATGTCGGGAATCCCCATCTGTGACATGGTGGCTCCGTCGCAGAACTCGACCATCGAATGCACCAGACTTTGCGGGTGGATAACAACGTCGATCTTCGAGTAGTCGGTGCCAAAGAGGAAATGCGCCTCGATGACCTCCAATCCCTTGTTCATCATGGTCGCCGAGTCGATGGTCACCTTCGGACCCATGGACCAATTGGGATGCCGCAATGCCTCGGCGGGCGTGACATCGCCCAGGGTTGCCGGATCGCGATCGCGGAATGCTCCGCCGCTGGCGGTGAGAATGAGGCGGGCGACATTAGCGGGATCCTCACCGCGTAGGCATTGCCAGATCGCGGAATGCTCGCTGTCGACTGGCCAGAAACACGAGCCGGTGGCACACGCGCGGGCGGTCACCAATCCCCCCGCCATCACCATGACCTCCTTGCTGGCAAGCGCGATGTCGGTGCCGCGATCGATGGCGGCGAGCGCAGGCCGGAGCGCGGCCGCCCCGGCGATAGCGCACAACACCACTTCACAGTCAATGGCCGCCACCTCACACGCGGCATCAAGACCACTCCCCCACCCTGCAGGCAGTCCCACATTGTTCGGGGGATTCACGATCGCGATGTGCGGCACATGGAAACGCTCGACGACCCGGCTCAGCGCCACGATATCGCTCCCGGCCACAGCGCCGATCACCTCGAAGCGCTCGGGATGGCGATCGATGATGTCGCAGGCCTGACTGCCGATCGACCCGGTGGCCCCGAGCAGAACCACCCGCCGTTTCACGTAAGTGCCACCAGTTTTACGAAGCAGAAGACCACGGGGCCGACCAGTAGAAGGCTGTCGAGGCGATCGAGAACACCGCCGTGACCGGGGATCATCTGGCTGGAGTCCTTGACCCCCGCCTCGCGCTTGAACTGGGACTCGGCGAGATCTCCGCCTTGGGCGGCGACAGTCACGAGCAGGCCGAGCAGCGCTCCCTGCCAGGCCGGCATGCCGGTGAGAGTTGGCGCAAGCAGTGCCAGGACGGCCACCACGGCCCCGCCTCCGGCCACTGCGCCCTCGACGCTCTTCTTCGGCGAGATCGAGGGGAAGAAGCGGTGCCGGCCGAAGGCCGTTCCCGCAAAGTACGCGACGGTGTCCCCGGTGACGGGGCCGATCAACGCCAGCACGACCAGGCGCAGGCCGAAGTGATCGAGATGTCCTGGCAAACTCTGTATTGCGCCGAAGTAGCCGAGGCAGAGGCCGATACACACAGCGCCGATCAAGCTCGACATGAAGCGTACGAGTGGGGCGCGTAGCGCGACGACCCCCAGCAGACCGAGAACGAGACCCGCGCCAAGCCCGATCTCGACGGCGGGGAATCCACTTGGAAGGTAAAAGCGCAACGCCCACCACAACGCCGTGGGGTAGAGCAGCCACGGCAGGGGTGCCGCGCCCAGTCGGGAACAGAGCCCGGCGTACTCCCGGCAGCCGGCGATGACCGCAACCGCCAGGAGGCCGCCTATGACCGGGCCTCCCAGCCATAGGCAAATGCCCACCGCGATGATGAGCACTGCACCGGATGCAACTCTGAGCAGTAGGTTCATGCCGCTCCGCTCATGCCCTGGCCGGTGCCTTGTCGTCCGCCGGAGGGCTCTCTACTACCTGCCCGAAACGCCGCACTCGCGAGGCGAAGTCGGCGAGCGCAAGGCCCACCTCGTGGGCTCCAAAGTCCGGCCAGAGCACGTCGGTGACCCAGATTTCCGCGTAAGCGGCCTGCCAAAGCAGGAAGTTGCTGATCCGTCGCTCCCCGGCGGTGCGGATGATCAGATCGGGATCGGGCAGACCCGCTGTATACAACGCGCGGCCAAGCTGGTCCGGTTGCAGTTGGGTCAGGTCGGCGTCTTGTCGCGCCAGTTCGCGGACCGCTTCGGTGATTTCGGCTCGGCCGCCGTAGTTGATGGCGACGTTGAGGATGGCCGTGGTGTTGTTCGCAGTCAGAACCTCGGCCTGGTGGACCTTCTCGGCGAGCCGGGAACCCAGAGCGTCTGTTTCGCCGAGCGCGCGGATCTGGATCCCGTTGGCATGCAGTTCGTCCACCTCGTTATCGATCACCTCACCGAACAGGCGCATCAGCGCCAGAACCTCAGTCCGGGGCCGCGACCAGTTCTCGGTGCTGAATGCGTAAAGGGTCACGACGTCCACGCCGGCGGCATGACAGGCTTCGATGACAGGGCGGATGGCGCGAACCCCGGCGCGGTGGCCGGCGATGCGCGGCCGGTGGCGCTGGCGTGCCCAGCGCCCGTTGCCGTCCATGATGATCCCGATGTGCCGTGGCAGCTCAGTTTGCTTGTGCGGTGGGATGGCTGCTGGCGGAGGCGGACGGTGCATGCGAAAAGTTAAGGGCCTCAGACCTCGAGGATCTCGGCCTCCTTGTGTGAGGCCACTGCATCGATTTTGGCGGTGAACCGATCGGTCAGTTTCTGCAATTCGCCAATCTTGGTCTCGACCTCGTCGCGGCTGATGTGCCCATCCTTCTCCACCTTGCGGAGATGTTCGACCTCGTCACGACGGATGTTGCGGACCGAAACCCGGGCTTCTTCAGCACTCGACTTGACCAGCTTGACCATATCCCGGCGTCGATCTTCGGTCAGCGCCGGAATGTTGATGCGAATCGCATGGCCGTCGTTATTGGGGGTCAAGCCCAACTCGCTCTTCAGGATGGCCTTCTCGATGGCGGCGACAGCATTGCGATCGTAGGGTTGAATCACGAGCAGCCGGGCTTCTGGGGTCGAAATGCTGGCCAGGCTCTGAAGCGGTGACATGACACCGTAGTAGTCGACCTGAAGCCGTTCAACCAGAGCGGGCGCGGCCCGTCCCGTCCGGATACCGCCGAGATCCTTGTGGAGCGCTTCGATGCTCTTATCCATGCGCATCTCGGCTTCGGCAAGGCGCTCTGCGACCACAACTCGAGCCTCGTCGCTCTTGGTGCGTTCGGTCATACCTTTGCTCCTTTCTCTATTGGAACCTCGCCACCGTCGACGCGAGTTCCAACCTTCTCACCCATGACGACCTGTTCGATACTGCCCGCTTCGAAGATGTCGAAGACGATGATGGGCATTTGGTTGTCCTTGCACAGGGTCAATGCGGTGCTGTCCATGACCGCAATTCCGCGATTCAGCGCATCCATGTAGGTGAGGTGCGGCAACTTCTCCGCCGATGGATGGGTGACCGGGTCTTCGGTGTAGATGCCGTCGACCTTGGTGGCCTTGAGCAGCACCTGCGCATTGAGTTCGGCAGCGCGCAACGCCGCCGCGGTGTCGGTGGAAAAGAATGGGCTGCCGGTCCCGGCGCAGAGGATGACGATACGTCCCTTCTCGAGGTGGCGAACCGCCCGGCGCGGAATGAACGGTTCGGCGACCTGGTGCATCTCAATGGCCGACAAAACGCGGCATTGAAGCCCGAGTTGCTCAAGTGCCGCCCGCATTGCCAGCGCGTTGATGACGGTGGCGAGCATGCCCATGTAATCGCCCGTGACACGGTCGAGTCCCTTGAGGCTCGCCTCCATGCCGCGCACGATATTGCCGCCGCCAATGATGACGGCGATCTGCACGCCGCGAGCATGGACCCGTGCCACCTCGGAGGCCACCCGTTCGAAAGTTGGGAGGTCGAGGCCCGAGGCTACCGCGCCCAGGACTGCCTCCCCGCTCAATTTGAGAACTATCCGGCTGTAGTGAGGGGCAGCACCTTCTTCCACCACGCCGACGTCCTTGAGCACCGCCGGCGCTCTCAGTTGCCGGCCGGAGCGGCAGTATCGGGGGCTGCGGCACCTCCGACTTGGAAGCGCACAAAACGTGCGACCGAGATGTTCTCGCCGAGCTTGGCCACACATTCCTTGACCAGCTCATCGACGCGCTTCTTGTCGTCCTTGATCCAAGGCTGTTCCAGCAGGCAGCTCTGAGCATAGAAGCTGCTGAGCTTCCCCTCCAGAATCTTGTCGACGATGTTGGCGGGCTTGCCCTCGACCTGCACCTTGTAGACGTTGCGTTCGCGTTCGACGACATCTTCAGGCACGTCTTCGCGCCTGACGTACTTCGGCGCCGCACCGGCAACCTGCAGCGCCAGTTCACGTGCCAGCGTCTTGAATTGGTCGGTCTTGGCGACGAAATCGGACTCGCAGTTCAACTCGACCAGGACGCCGAGTTTGGTCACTCCCCCGGCGGCGTGTATATAGGCTTCGATAACACCTTCGTTGGTTGAGCGACCCGCCCGGTCGGCGGCTTTGGACATGCCCTTCTCTCGCAACCAGTCGGTCGCCTTGTCGAGGTCACCCCCAGCCGCCACCAGCGCCTTCTTGCACTCCATCATGCCCGCGCTTGTCATTTCGCGCAGTTGCTTCACGAGTGCTGCAGAGATAGCGACAGCCATCATGCCTCCTTACCTGTTTGAGAAATGACGCCGGCGAATTCCGCCTCGGAGACCTTGGCCACACCGTCTGCATTGTCCGCCTCAGCCGCAGCGAGTGCGATCGCCTCCTGGGCGGTCTTCTCCGCCAATGCTTTGGCCTCTGCCAGCTCGCGCGCTTCATTCAACTCGCGTTCGGCAAACAGCTGCTGTCCGTCGACGATGGCGTCGGTGATGGTCTTGACGATGAGGCGCACGGCGCGAATCGCATCGTCGTTGCTCGGGATGATGTGCTGGATCTCGTCGGGATCGCAATTGGTGTCGAGGATCGCGATGATGGGAATGCCGAGCTTGTTGGCCTCGGTAACCGCCAGACGTTCCTTCTTGCAGTCGACGATGAACAGGGCGGCGGGAACACGCTCCATCGAGGCGATGCCGCCGAAGTTGCGCTCCAGGCGTTCGAGGTCGTCCCTGCGGACATTGGCCTCTTTGGTCCCCATGCGTGCGAAGTCACCTCGTTCGCGAATCCCACGAAGTTTGGCCAGGGTCGCAAGCCGGCGCTGGATGACGCTGAAGTTGGTGAGCAGGCCGCCGAGCCAGCGGTTGGTCACGTAGTACTGCCCGCTTCGCGCGCAGCCCTCGAGAATCGAGTCCTGAGCCTGCTTCTTGGTTCCGACGAAGAGGATCTTCTGCCCGCCCGCAACTATGTCGCGGGCCACGGTGCAGGCTTCGTCGAGCATTTTCTGGGTCTGCACCAAGTCGATGATGTGAATTCCGTTGCGTGCCGTGAAAATGTACGGGCGCATCTTGGGGTTCCACCGGCTGGTCTGGTGGCCGAAGTGGACACCGGCTTCGAGCAACTGGCGGAGGGTAGTCGTCGGCATAGCCGATCCTCCTTGGCTTGTTTGACCTCCGCCCGACCGGACCGTGACCGCACCCCGAAGGGCACTTGCGGTAACGCTTGACCGAGCGTGTGCATTTGACTTTGAGTCTAGCAGCCGGCCCCGCCTGCCTGTACCGGCTCTCGGTTCTTGGCCTGGGCAACCACCTGCTTCCGATACTCCAAGAAGGTGCCCGCAGTAATCGCGGTACGGGCACCGTCCATCAGGCGGTTTAGATGGGTGATGTTGTGGATCGTGAGCAGGCGGTGTCCCAGGATCTCACCCGCCGCGAAGAGATGTCTCAGATAAGCACGGCTGAAACGCTTGCATGTCGAGCAGGGGCAGTCCGGGTCCACGGGCGTGTCGTCAAGGCGGTGGCGCGCGTTACGCAGCGGCATGCGGCCCCACGGAGTCAGCGCCGTGGCATTACGGGCCAGGCGTGTCGGTACCACGCAGTCGAACATGTCGAATCCCAGCGACACCATGGTAAGCAGTTCGAGATCGGTGCCGAGACCCATGAAGTAGCGCGGTCGGTCGGCGGGAAGCTCGGCGATGGATGCCTTGGCCATTTCGGCCATGATGTCGACGGGTTCGCCGACCGCCAGCCCCCCCACCGCAATGCCGTCGAAGTCGAGTTTTGTGATTGCCTGGGCCGACTTTTGCCGTGCCTCGATGTCGAAGCCGCCCTGGGCGATGCCAAAGAGCAGGCGGCCCTGCCCGGGATGCGCCGCCCGGCAGTGCGCCGCCCAACGATGCGTCCGCTCCGTTGCCTCCAGTGCTGTGTCCGCGGCGGTCCCGAAGGCGACAGGGTGGTCCAAGCACATGATGATGTCGGCTCCCAGGCGGAACTGGTTGTCAACAGCCGCTTCGGGGGTGACGAACAGGCGCCCGCCGTCGTACGGGGAAACGAAGGTGGCCCCGTCCTCGTCGATACCGGCGAAACCGCGAAGGCTGACGAGTTGGTAACCGCCGCTGTCGGTGAGGATGGGGCCGTCCCACCCCATGAAGCGGTGCATGCCGCCGGCGCGCTCAACATGGTCGACGCCAGGTCGGAGTGCAAGGTGATAGGCATTGCACAGAAGGATGTCGGTGCCACACTGACGCACCTCGTCAGGGTCGAGCGCCTTGACGCTGGCATGGGTGGCGACAGGCATGAACGCCGGCGTGCGGATGTCGCCATGCACGGTGTGGAGTACGCCGGTCCGTGCCATGCCGTCTCTGGCGTCGATGCGCAACACGCTCACGTCATCTTCCAGCAGAGCATGCAGTCTCCCAAGGACAGAAAGCGATATCCGGCATGCAGTGCATGTTCATAGCTGCCACGCCATCTGGCGATGCCCACAAATGCCGCAACCAGAACCAGTAGCGACGACCGAGGCTGGTGGAAGTTGGTCAGCAAGCCGTCGACCGCACGGAAGGTATGACCGGGGGTGATGTATAGCTGAGTGACTCCCTCGCCGGCTTGGACGCGACCGGTTGCGTCCACTTTCGTCTCCAGTACACGCATCGCGGTCGTACCCACAGCGATGACACGATTGCCCCGGGCATGGGTCGCGTTGATTTTATCCGCTGTCATGTCGGGCAGTACGAAGCGCTCCGAGTGCATGACGTGATCGCCAATACGTTCGGCGCGGATTGGCGCAAATGTGCCGAGGCCGATCTCCAACCGTAGCGTGGTCCATTCCACGCCCCGCTGGAGCAGTCGCTCATGCATGGATGCGGTGAAGTGCAATCCGGCGGTGGGCGCCGCAGCGGAAACCGGATCGCCGGCGGCGAAGGTGGTCTGGTATCGCGACGCGTCGTCCAGCGGCGAGCGGATGTAGGGCGGCAGCGGCATGGTGCCGTAGCGTTCGATGGCGCCGGAGATGTCATGGCTGCCGCTGAAGGTGACTCGACGAGCGCCGGGATGGTGTGAAACCGGGGCGCCGATAACGGCCATGAGCGAGTCCCCGATCACCACCCGCTCACCTTCGGGAAGGCGTCGTGCCGGACGGACCAGGCAGGCGAAGTCCGCACCTACCTGGTGCAGTACCAGGATCTCCGCATGTCCACCGTTGTTTCGCCGTCCCACCAGTCGCGCAGCGCGGACACGGGTCTCGTTGGCGACCAGAAGATCACCCGACCGAAGCAACTCGGGGAGTTTGCCAAATACGTGGTCGTCGAGCCCGTCCCCTGTCTCGTCTCCGGGTTCGCTGCCGCGGACGTGTAGCAGTCGCGAGTTACCCCGTCCAATTGTTGGCTGCTGGGCGATTTGAGCTTCGGGAAGGTTGTAGTCGAAAGCTTCGGTGGGCAGCGACGATGGCATCAAGTCGACGAGTTGGGCTTCTCCGGTCTCTCCGGACATGATGTCAAGCCTCAAAAAGCGACTCCTGCCCGTTGCCCGAACCGGGCACGCCCGGGGGGACGGCAAGGCCGAGGTGTTGGTATGCAGTAGCGGTTGCCAGCCGGCCGCGAGGCGTCCTGGCGAGCATGCCAAGCCGGATCAGATAAGGTTCGACCACATCCTCAATGGTCTCGGTTTCCTCCTGGACGCTCACCGCCAGCGTGCTGATTCCGACGGGTTGCCCCGCCAGTGCACCGCATAGCAGGCCGAGTACGCGCCGGTCCATGTCATCCAGGCCGAGCGTGTCCACGTTGAGCACGTCCAGTGCCGCTCCGGCCACCGCGGCATCGATGCGGCCGTCGGCTCGCACCTGGGCGTAGTCGCGAGCGCGACGTAGCAGCCGGTTGGCGATGCGAGGCGTGCCACGCGAGCGAGAGGCCAGCAACTCGGCGCCGTCTCGGTCGATGTCGACATGGAGCAGGCCCGCGGAACGCAAGACGATGGAGGTCAGTTCCTCGGTGTCGTAGAAGTCGAGGCGGAAGACCACCCCGAAGCGATCGCGCAGCGGCCCCCCCAGCGCCCCGGCGCGAGTCGTGGCCCCGATTACCGTGAAATGGTTGAGCGTCAGGCGGAGCGCCTGGGCACCGGCGCCCTTGCCCGCCACCCAGTCGAAAGCGAAGTCCTCCATGGCGGGATAGAGGGCTTCCTCGACCGCCCGGGCCAGACGATGGACTTCGTCAACGAAGAACACGTCGCGATCATTGAGCGATGTCAACACGGATGCCAGCATGCCCTGGTGTTCGATCGCCGGCCCGCTGGTGAGGCGGGCCTTGACCCCCATCTCCGTGGCCAGAATCTGTGCCAGCGTCGTCTTGCCCAGTCCGGGCGGGCCATAGATGAGGATGTGGTCGAGAGCCTCATTACGACCGCGAGCAGCCTCCAGCAGAATGGAAACCTGCTCTCGCACCGCCTTCTGGCCGACGAACTCGTCGAGGCGTTGTGGACGCAGCGCGAAGTCGGCGGCACGCTCGTCTTCGAGTTCGTGCGGCGCGACGATGCGGGTCTCGTTCATGACCTAAGCTCCACCCTGGTCGAGCTGTCGCAGCGCGGCAGCCACCAGTGCGTTGACATTGTCCGCATCGACAGTGGAGCGCACCGCGACGAGAGCGCTACGGACTTCGGCCTCGTGAAAGCCGAGGCCCACCAGGGCTTCGGCCGCGGCGTCGCTCTTGGCGGTGGCGGGAGAAACCTGCGTCCCGCCCGGCCCCGCCAGCCAGCCGACCTTGCCCCGCAGCTCGAGAACCACCCTCTCGGCCGTCTTGCGGCCGACGCCCGGAACCGTGGCGAGCAATGCCGCGTCGCCGTCGCGCAATGCCAACGCCAGCGTGGTCAGCTCCGCACGCCCGAGGATCGCCAGCGCAGCCTTGGGTCCGATGCGTTCGACACTGATGAGCAGACGGAAGAGCCGCAATTCGTCGAGACTGGCGAAGCCGTAGAGGCGGATGGCATCGTCACTCACCGAGGTGTGGACATGCAGCACAACTTCGCCGTCGCCACTGTCGTGCAGCCACGCCAGCGTTCGCGCATTGCAGTTGACCTGATAGCCGACGCCACCGGTGTCAATGATCGCCGCGTCGTTGCCGAGAGTCGCGATACGGCCGCGCAGCAGGGCGATCACGACCGTACCGCCTCGAACTTTGTGCGTGCCAGTGCGACGGCCCGTTCCAGAGATGGCGTAGAGGTGCAGGTCCGGTCCTGAACGCCAACGCCAAGCCCGGCGCGGTGGTGGTGGCAGATGGCCACAGCGCAAGCGTCGGCGACGTCGTCGTGGCCGGGAATGCGTTCCACTCCGAGCAGACGGCATGCCATTCGCGCCACCTGGGGCTTACGTGCCCCCCCGAAGCCGGCTACGGATTCCTTGACCTGATTGGGCGTATACGAGGCGATGGGAACGCCGGCGTGGGCCAGTGCACACAGCACGGCACCGCGCGCCTGCGCCACGGAAATGGCGGTGGCGCGGTTGGTGGAGAAATACAACTCCTCCACTGCGGCAACCTCAGGCCGCGCGTCTCGCGCCGCTTGCTCTACACGCACGAACAGACTGGCAAGCCGCATCCCCACCTCGGCATTCGGCGCGGTCTCGACACAGCCGGCGCTGATAAGCGTGAGCTGCCCGACACTGCCGTCCACAACCGCGATCCCGGTGCGTCCGAGCCCAGGGTCGATGCCTAGCACCCTCATTCGGTCACCCCACGGATTCCAGTACGGAGTCGGGAAATTCCGCGTTGGCGTAGACCTGCTGCACGTCGTCGTCGTCGTCCAGGTTCTCGAGCAGACGGACCACGGTCTCCGCCTGCTTCGCATCCAACTCCACCGTGACGTTGGGGCTCATCGTCAAATCGGAATCCTCGATCACGTGACCCGCCGCCTCGATCACGCGACAGACCTCCTCGAAGAGCGTTGGCCCCACAGTGACCACCACGCCGTCATCCTCGACGCTGATGTCTCCATCGATGCCAACGTCGACCACCTCGAGCAGTTCAAGCGCGAGTTGCTCGGGATCATGACCCTTGGCCTCCACCCGGATGACACCGCGATGAGTGAACATCCAACCGACGCTGTTGCTTTCCCCAAGGGCTCCACCCGCGCGGGTGAAGATGTTGCGCAGCGACGCAACCGTGCGCCGGCGGTTGTCGGTAAGGACGTCGACCATCACCGCCACGGCATGGGGCCCGTAGCCCTCGTAGCGAACCTCTTCGAAGGCGGCCGAGTCCTTGCTCCCACTGCCGCGCTGAATAGCCCGCTCGATGTTGTCGGCCGGCATGTTGACTTCTCTGGCCTTCTGGATGGCCAGGCGCAACCGGAAGTTTCCGGTTGGGTCGTCGCCGCCGTCGCGGGCCGCAACGGTTATTTCGCGTGCCACCTTGGTGAATATCTGAGCGCGCTTGGCGTCGACAATCGCCTTCTTGTGTTTGATTCCTGCCCACTTGCTGTGACCAGACATAGTGCCTCCACCACGCCGGCATCGTCTTTAGACGCCGAACATCCGTTCCATAACTGTAGTCGCCCCGCGCCGAACAGTCTACGTTCGACAATGGCAAGGAGGCTGCTTACAGCTTGAGCCAAAGGCGAAAAGCGATGCCGTGAACATTTCGTGACCTTGACGAATCCAGCAGGAGGCCTACACTCTGATTACGTCTTTCGTAGGTTCGCAGGATAGGAGGGAACCCTTCAAGATGCGTACCGTCTGGCAATCTCTGAGGCACGGTCGAGCCGAGTTGTGACGCCCGGCCGGGGCGGTCAGTCTGTGGTCGTAGCACCGCCGTTGAATCGACACGGTTAGAGGTCGATCCGGAAGGCAGGATGGGTCCAAAGGGTGTACGAGACTTAGAACGCTTCGGCCGGGCTGAAAGGAAGTGGCACCTGCTAGACGGGTGTCATTGATAACCCGGATCATTCCTCCGGGTCAGCCGATACAACGGCTTTTAGGAGGCCCCCTTGAGGGGCCTCTTCTTTTTGGCGCAGCCTCTTATATCGGTATCGAGATCGCGGGATGGCCCGCCAAGCAGAAGCGGAGGGCGGCCTCGGTGTTATGGCGAATTCCGATCCGAGGAGCGGTGGCAATGTTGGGGACATCGTCTGCTGGGATCACCCGCAGGCGGGCGCCCACAGAACAGACATCGAGGCCGTTGTCGTCGCGGGTGATCCCGAGGCCACGACAAAAATTACCCGGCCCGCTCAACAGGCGATCGTCGGCAATCTGGCCGCCGGTGGCTGCTCGTCGCGATCGGATGGTGTCCGCCCCCTGCTCCACGGCCGCAGCGCGCAGCAGCACCGCGCCGGCCTTGCCCCGTGCCTCGGTGACGAGATTGGCACAGTGGTGCATGCCGTAGACGAAATAGACATAGAGGTGGCCGGGTTCGCCAAACATGATCTGCGACCGTGGCGTCAGGCCACGATACGCATGCGACGCAAGATCGTCCTCACCGAGATACGCCTCGACCTCCACGAGCCGTGCCACCACCGTGTCACCATCCAGGCAGACACGGGCGCCTATCAGTTCGCGGGCCACCGTTACGGTGTCGCGGTCAAAGAAATCGCGACCGGTGAAGGCCACGGTCAACGCCGGATCTCGGCTCCACAGCGGACCTTGAGAGCGACGGCGATAGTCTCCTCGGCCGCCTTGGCCTCTTCGCCCGTCAATGTGCGATCGCTGGACCTAAAGCCAAGCCGAAACGTCCAGCCCTTGTGACCTTCTGGCACGCCATCGCCACGGTACTCGTCGTACAGCTCGACCGCGTCGAGCAGCTGGCCTCCGGCTTCACGGATCGCAGCCAGGGCATCGCCCGCGGGGGTGCCGGTGGCGACGATGACGGCGAGGTCGTGGATGACAGCCGGAAATCGAGGTGGTGCATGGTAGCGCGGCAGTCGAGGTGGCTCCAATACGAGCGCATCCAGGCGCACCTCGGCGACCACCACCCGGTCGCGAAGACCAAGTGCCAGGGTCACGTTGTCGTCGACCTCGCCCAGTAGCCCGATGACAGTGCCACCACAGAGCACCTTGCCGCGCCGTCCCGGTCGCAGTCCCTCGATATCGGCACCGGCCACCTCCAGGGGGTGGCCGGTGAGGTCGTGGGACATGCGGTCGAGCGTCGACTGGATGTGACACAGCATGTGTTCGGCGGTGTTGGCACCGGCCGCATGGGCCACGACGGCCAATATCACCGGTTCGGCGGGGAGCGGCGGCAAGTCGTGGTCGGCTCCGTCGCGCGTTGAGCCCGCCGGTGGCGCCAGTCGCTCGCCCTGCCAGTAAACGCGGCCGATCTCGAAGAGTGAGACGTCGTCGAGGCCCCGGTTCAGGTTGCCTGCCAGGGCCTTGCACAGACCTGGCAGGCAGCTCGTCCGCATGAGGCTCCATTCCTCGCTGAGAGGATTCATCAGCGGCAACGGAGTACGCTCTCCGCCAATACCCGCAATGGCCGTTGCCAGTGCAGGCGAGACGAACGACCAGGTGATCGCCTCGTCGAACCCCGCTCCAACCATCACGTCACGCACCCTCTCGTCAGCCGGAGGGTCGGGTGCGAGGCTGCCGGCATCGCTGCGCCGAGACGGCAGGGTGCTGGGGATACGGGCGTAGCCGAACCGTCGCGCCACCTCTTCGACGACATCTTCGGAGATGCCGACATCCCGGCGGAAGTGCGGTGGGGTGACGATGAGCGCATCGAGATCCTGTTCGACTGAGAATCCGAGCGACATAAGCGCATCCGCGGCTTCGACTGGATCAACCGCAAAGCCGAGCAGCCGGCTGAGCGCAGCCGTGGTAACCTGGATCGGTTCGATGTTGGGCAGCGGCCGGACTCGGACGTCGATTCGATCCTTGAGCACCCGTCCCCCACCCAACTTGGCGATCATGGCCGCCGCGCGATCAAGTGCCAGGGGCGGGAGCGTGTCGGACAGCCCCTTTTCGAAGAGTGCCGACGCATCGGTGCGCACTCCATGCCGGTTGGACGTGGCGCGAATGCTCGGCCCGTCCCAACTCGCAGCTTCGAGCAAAACCGTGGTCGTCGCCTCGTCGACGGCAGTCTCGTCGCCACCCATCACGCCGGCCAAGCTCACGACACGCTCGCTCGCGCACACAACCAGATCTGTCTCGTCGAGAGTGCGCACAACACCGTCGATGCAGGTGATGGTGTCGCCCGTACGTGCGCGCCGCACCACAACAGGTGCCACCTCCCCTCCTCCTGCGGCTGCGGTGAAACGAGCTTGGTCGAAAGCATGCAACGGCTGGCCGAGTTCATGGGTGACGTAGTTGGTGACGTCCACGATGTTGTTGATGGGACGCACCCCGATGGCACGCAACCGTCGTTGTAGCCAGGGTGGCGATGGTGCCACAGTGAGACCTTCGATAACGCGGACGGCAAAACGCGGACATCCCTCCCCATCCTGGACATCAACGCTGACAAGCGCCGACACCGAAGCATCCGAAAAATGCGCGTCACGGATGTCACTGTCGATATCGCGCAACGGTTCGCGCAGCGCCGCAGCCAGTTCACGGGCTATGCCGAAATGGCACATGCAATCCGGACGGTTGGTCGTGACATCGATGTCGAAGACAACGTCGAGGGGCAGGATCTCGTGGATCGGTTGACCGGGGCGTCCGGTATCGAGAAGATATATGCCGTCGGCGTCGTCGCTCAAGCCCAATTCGACCGCTGAGCAGAGCATCCCTGGCGAGTGGTACTTGCCGCCAAACATGGCACGAACGGCGAGTGGCTGATACCAGCCGGTCAGCAGTGTTCCCGGCTGAGCGTAGGGGACCAGGTCGTCCGCTTTGACGTTGGGTGCCCCGGTGACCACTCGAACCGGTTCCGCACCACCGACGTCAAGGTCGGCGAGGATCACACCCTTGGTCGACTCCGGAATGGGCTCGGTGCCCAGGATCTTGGCCACTATCACGCCGTCGAGCCCGTGGTGAACGTGGTCCACTTCAGTCCCGCTTTGCACTAGGGCATTCACGAGATTTTCGATCGGGACGTCAAGGCTGGCGTAATCGCGCAGCCATTCCAGCGATATCTTCATCTTCTACTCAGCCCTGGCGCAGATAGCGAACATCGTTTTCATAGACGAGGCGACCGTCCTCGATGACGTAGAGCAGTTGTGCCAACCGTTCCGCGCCGACGCCGAAGGCAAACCCTGAGTAGATCTCGGGATCGATGCCGCCATTGCGCAGCACGATGGGATGCACCATGCCCGCGCCCAGCACTTCGAGCCAGCCGCTGTGCTTGCATGTCTTGCAGCCGTCGCCGCCGCACACCATGCACGAGATGTCGACCTCCAGAGAGGGTTCGGTGAACTCGAAATGGTGCGGTCGAAACCGGATGCCGCGGTCCGGCCCGAAAAGCGAACGGGCAAAGTATTCCAAGGTGCCCTTGAGATCACCCAGCGAGACCCCTTCGTCAATGCAGAGTCCTTCGATCTGGTGGAACATGGGGAAATGGGTGGCGTCGTAATCACGGCGGAAGGTCTTGCCGGGCGCGATGATCCGTTGCGGCGCGCCGTGTTGGATCATGCTGCGGATCTGGACCGGTGATGTCTGGGTTCGCAGCACGCGCCATTCATCGATGAAGAATGTCGCCTGCGTCTCGCGCGACGGATGTCCCGGCGGCATGTTCACAAGGGTGAAGTTGTAGCGGTCGTACTCGATTTCAGGCCCGCTGGCAGCGCTGTAGCCGAGTTGCGCGAAGATCCGCCGCACCTCACGCAAGATCTTTGTGACGGGATGGAGGCTGCCCCGGCACAGTCGCGGCGCGGGCCGGGTCAGGTCGAGGGCCTCGATCTCAAGTTGACGTGTCCGAACGGCGGCCTCGAGTGCCGCACGTCGCTCTTCGAGGGCTTTGGCCGTGCGTTCACACAGTTCGTTGACCGTCTGCCCCAACTGACGGCGAGCCTGCGGGTCAACGACTGCGCCGAGCTGCTTGCGAAAGATCGTCAACAGCCCGTCGCCGCGGCCTAAATAGAGAGCGCGGACCGCCTCCAACCCGTCCAGGCCGGTGGCGCCTGCAATCTCGTCCAGGGCATGCGCCGCCACGCTGTGCATGTCGGCCGTTGCAGATTCGCCCGCGCCATTGCCCGGTGGCAAGCTCACGCCTTTGCGAGACTGCCCTTGGCCAGCTCGACCAGGTGCTGGAACGACGCCGTATCGCTTACCGCCAATTCCGACAGCACCTTGCGGTTGAGGTCGATGCCGGCACACTTCAGACCATGCATGAACTGGTTGTAGGGCATGCCGTTCTGCCGCGTTGCAGCATTGATGCGAGCGATCCAAAGCCCGCGCATGTCGCCCTTGCGCTGCTTGCGATCGCGGTAGGCGTACGCCAGCGCATGCATGACCGCTTCGTTAGCAGGTTTGAAGAGCAGGCGGCGTGTACCGCCCATCCCCTCTGCCAGTTCGAGAATCTTCTTGTGACGTGCGCGTCCTGTTACGCCACGCTTAACTCGTGCCATTACGTACCCCTCGCCTACATGTACGGCGCTCGGCGCCGGATGTTCTTCAGTTGCGTCCCCACAACCTCGTGCAGGTTGGCGTAGGTGCGCTTGCGCTTACTGCTCTTCTTCTGGAGCAGATGAGAACGGAACGACTTGCGGCGCATCACCTTGCCAGTGCTGGTGACGTGAAACCGCTTTTTGGTTCCTCGATGAGTTCGAATTTTGGGCATTGACGTTACTGCTCCTTGGACACCGGCTTGGGCAATCCCTTGGACATCGGGCTCATGATCATGATCATGTTGCGGCCTTCGACGAGCGGCGACCGCTCCACTATTGCCGTTTCCTTGAGTTCTTCGGCCATGCGATCGAGGAGTTTCCTGCCGTACTCCTGGTGAACGATCTCGCGGCCCCTGAACATGATCGTGAGCTTGACCTTGTCTCCATCAGCAAGGAAGTGCTTGACGTAACCGAACTTGGTCTGGAAGTCATTCTCCGAGATCTTCGGCCGCAGCTTCATTTCCTTGACGTGGGTGACGTGGTGTTCCCTCCGGCTCTCCTTCTCCTTCTTAAGTGCCTCGAACTTGAATCGCCCGTAGTCCATGAGACGGCATACGGGAGGTTGTGCCTGCGGCGCCACCTCGACGAGATCGAGTTCACGCTCCACGGCAAGCCGCTTCGCCTGCTCCAGTGGAACGATCCCGATGGCCTCGTCAGTGGTGTCGTCGAATAGTCGAACCTGCGGGATGCGAATCTGGTCGTTGACCCGCAACTCTCGAAACGTGATGGGTCAAAACCTCCTGAAAATAAAAAATGGATAGCTACCGCTATCCAGGGATCGGCCGTCTGGACCTCCAAGGCAAGCCCGGAAGGTGGAGCCCGCTCCGAACGGAACCCTCTTCACGGTGTGTCCCGATAGGACCACCGGCGCGCCAGTATACCACGCGTCGCGCCGGCGAATTCATTCATGTACGTCTGGACGGATCCGGGAATCTTGGTCACTCTGGCCGTCACGTTGGGCTTGGATCGGGCCAGATCAGGTTGATAAGTTTTCGGGGTCACCCTCGTACACCCAGGGGTGTCCACGAGCCAATCCGGTACGGTAACCGACCATGCCACCTCTTCCCCGCGTCACCGGCAGAGAGATCGTTGGCGCGCTCTCCAAACTGGGATGGACGGTCGTCGCGCAAAGAGGTTCGCATGCTCAACTCAAACATCCGACGAGGGGCGGTCGCGTCACGGTCCCGCTCCACGCCGGCGAGACCATCGGACCTGGTCTACTGCGATCAATCCTCGCCCAGGCTGGACTCTCCGCTGACGAATTTCGCGCGGCTCTGTGAGATGATGATAACCATGCGGACGTACACGATCGTGGTCGAACCCGAACCCTCCGGTGGCTTCAGGGTGACAGTCCCTGCGCTACCCGGGTGCTTCACCCAAGGCAGCACCCTAGATGAATGCCGGGAGCGCGCAGCCGAGGCCATCGCAGTGCATGTAGCAGGCCTGCAATCGGATGGGGAGCCCGTCCCCGACGAGGTGGCAATACCCCAACTGCTCAGCGTCACTGTTGCCGCGTAGCCCTGCCTGATCGGGTCAGGACTGCCCAGCCGCCACGGCGGAATACCTTGCAACGGCGCCCGATCCTATAAAAGCATCCCCACAGGCCGGACGCCCAAATGCTCAGGATCGACAATGCCTCGGCTAATTCGGCCGGCGCTCGGCAACCTCGGTTGAGAGCCTGCTCGCCAGTTCGTCGACGCTCAGGTTCTCCTGGCCGCCCCGCCTTGTGTCGCGGACGTTGACGATGTCGTCACCGCGCGCAACATCGCGCTTGCCCACAACGATCACATACGGCACCTTGCGCATCTCGGCATCGCGGATGCGGGCCTGCATGCGCTCTCCCGGCTTGTCGTGCACCTCGACCCGAAGGCCACTGGCTGCCATGCGTTTGACGAGGCCGGCGCAATAGTCGACCACTTCGGGGACGTCGTCCTGCACCGGGACGATCTCGACCTGGACCGGTGCCAGCCACAAGGGGAAGTGCCCGGCGTAGTGTTCAACCAGGCATCCGAAGAATCGCTCCACGCTTCCCAACAGGGCCCGGTGCACCATTACGGGGCGGTGCTTTTCGCCATCCTCGCCGATGTATTCGAGGTCGAAGTTGCACGGCTGCGAGAAATCGAACTGAACCGTGGCGCACTGCCACTCGCGACCGAGAGCATCGAGAACCTTCATGTCGATCTTGGGGCCGTAAAAGGCGCCATCGCCGGGGTTGAGCTTGAAATCGATGTTCCGGAGTTTGAGCTGGTTTTCCAGCGCCGCCTCCGCCTGCTTCCATTCGGCCTCATCGCCAATCGCCTTGTCGGGCTTGGTGCTGAGGTAGATGTTGATGTCCGTAAAACCAAAGGTCTTGAACATGTCGAGCGAGAAGTCGACGACGTTGCCGATCTCCGACTCGATCTGCTCGGGGGTACAGAAGATGTGCGCATCATCCTGGGTGAAGCCCCGCACGCGCAGCATGCCGTGGAGTACGCCACTGCGTTCGTACCGATAGACGGTTCCCAGTTCGGCAAGTCGCAGGGGCAACTCGCGGTAGGACCGCGTGCGGCTCTTGTATATGAGGATGTGGAAGGGGCAGTTCATCGGCTTGAGCTGATACGGACGTTCGTCGATGAACATCGGCCCGTACATACTGTCGGCGTAGAAGTCGAGATGCTTACTTGTCTCCCACAAGCCACGCTGCGCGATGTGGGGACTGAAAACCTGCTCGTAGCCACCGGCACGATGAGCCTGGCGCCAGTAGTCCTCGATCACATTGCGCACCAGGCCACCCTTGGGATGCCAGAGAACCAGACCACCCCCGAGTTCGTCGCTCAGGCTGAATAGATCCAATTCCTGACCCAGACGCCGGTGATCGCGGCGCTTGGATTCTTCGAGGCGTTCCAGATAGGCGTCGAGTTCGGCTTGTGAAAACCACGCGGTCCCGTAGACGCGCTGTAGTTGTTCGTTGTGTTCGTCTCCACGCCAGTACACCCCGGCCACCCGCAGCAACCGCACCTCTTTCAACCATCCGGTATCCGGAACATGAGGTCCGCGGCAGAGGTCGACGAAGTCGCCTGTGCGGTAGATTGCAACCTCATTGATCTCATCGTCCATGCGATCGATGATGTCGACCTTGAAGGGCTGCTTCATCTCGTCGAAGAGGTGCCTGGCGTCTTTCCGTGACATGACCTCGCGCGTAAAGGGAACCTTCCGGCTGACGATCTCGCGCATCCGCTTCTCTATGAGGCCGAGATCGTCTGGGGTGAGGTGCCGGTCTTGTGGCAGGCGGAAGTTGTAGAAGAAGCCGTCGGTTACCGGCGGCCCGACATCGTACTGGGCGCCATCGAAGAGTTCGACCACGGCCGCCGCCATGAGGTGCGCGGCACTATGCCGGAGAATCTCCAGAGTCGGTTCGGCAGGTGCCAAGTGCGGTGGGCCTGCCTCGGCAGCGTCGCTGATATCTTCGTCCGTCATGCCACTGGATTGTAGGGGTCGGCTCAACTGGTGAGACGCGACATCCCCCGAGGAACGTCCTCGCGATTCCCGCAGATCGACTCCAGTTGCGCTTCGGGGTTAGCGCCTCCGACCGAGACGTCGAGACTCAACTGACGGACCATCGGCAGGAGGTTCCGGCGACCCGCTTGGCGCGATTGCTGGCGAAGCCGCTCATGACGTTCCGGGTCTGTAGAACAGCAGCGAACACTGCAGTACCTGGCGGTCGGCTTCTTGACGGGGTTGTTGCAACCACGGCGTGTGCAGGCGCGTCGCACTTCGGCCTTCACGCGCTTGCGGATGTCATGTTCCCCTCCATTGGTGGGTTAGTCTACGCAAGCCTCTTGAGCGCGTGTCAAGGTCCAAAACGGCCCCAGGCAACGACTTTATCCCCATTGTCACAACCCCACTTCCGGGCTTACACCGCAAACCGTTGTGCACAGTGTGGACAACCCTCCCGTGGGGAACGTGGAGGCGGTCCGCCGGCTGTGGGGAAACTACTGACAACATTGCCATGTAACTTGTTGCGATGCTTCCATGACGACATCGCCACATGCAAGGCAGTCGTCATGACCACGAGCACGAGCCTTTCCGGCTCGAAGTGCGAGTGGTGGGCGCAACAGGGATCGAACCTGTGACCTCAGCGATGTCAACGCTGCGCTCGTACCAACTGAGCTATGCGCCCTGGTCGATCAGGCTGGCTCCCGATCAGAACGGCGAAATGATACCAACCGGTGCCCGTCAGGAGACAGGTGCGGCTTCGTTTGCCATTGACATGGCGCTGACTTCAGCCGCGTGGAGATCGGCAGCGGTCACCTCTACGCGAAGTACACCCTCGCATTCGTGGCAAACCACATGGAACGCCTCGGGTTGGCGAATCGGTCGTGCCAGCGCTTGTCTGTGCCCGCAACACTCGCAGGTGACGATGGCTCTCATCACAGCTCGCCTCCGACGCAGCGGACCCCGGGTTCGGGGTTCGACGCTTTCGAGCTTGCCACTGGTGCGAGGCTGTGAACCGCGACGCATCGAGCCCGCGACCGCCTCGTTGCAGAGCCGCGACCTTGTCGCCGTTAGGTTTCTGTTGCCTGGCTGTCTTCGAGTACGGCCAAGCTGTTCCAAAAGCGCCACCTCGCCAGCAATGCGAATCCGAGCAGCAGGATGCCCAGACCCATGAGCACTCTGTCCACATGGAAGATGTCGGCCAGGCCGCCGGCCAGCAGTAGCGGCAGGGCGACAGACGCATTGATTACGGTGAATATGCCGCCAAAAATCCGGCCGCGTGTTTCCTCAGTGGTTCGTTCCTGGAGCACGGTGAATCCGGGGATGAGCAAGCAGCCGAGCGCACACCCGAAAACCACCGCCAGCAGTACCACCATGGGCACGAAGAGACTCTCCAACTGGACGGCACGCAACAGAGTTGGGCCGAGGCCGATCCCCAGCAGCGTCCCTCCTGCCGTTCCCACCGCGCCCACCAAGAGCCGTGCTCGCGAGGTGTGCCGTCCCTTTTGGCCCAGGAACCCGGCGGTGGCGATCATGCCCAATGTTGCCGGGAGCAGGACAATGTAGATGTCGTCGGGCGATCGCTGCAGAACCGTCGTCATGTAGGCAGGGCCAAGTGCGAAGAGGGTGAATACGATCACCAGCGAGAGTGTCAACTCGGCCATGCCTAGACGTAGCGCGGTGCTGCCGGCAAGAATGGCGATTCCCTCACGCAGTTCGCGGATGATGTGGGGACTGGGCGCTCCCGAAGTTTGTTCCGCACGCAGATTGGTGCGTACCTTCCATATCCAGTAGGCGGCCATCACGAATAGTCCTGTTGCGACGTAGAAAGGCACCTCCGTGCCGAAGAAAGCACTCACCAGAGTGGCCGCGGGCACCCCGACAACCAGCGTGACAATCACCGTGGTGATGAAGAGCGAGGTGGCGCTGGTGATCTGCTCACGTGCCACCAGTGAAGGGATGCTGGCGGCTTCGGCGGGAGCGAAGACCTGCCCTGCGGCACTGAAGAGCAAGGTCACCACGATGGGAAGCCATACCTGTTCTGCCATTCCGGGGATGTGGGCGCTGATGGGAATGATCAGTATCAGAGCGGCGCGGATGAGATTGCAGTAGAGCATGAGGGGACGCTTGTCGTGGCGGTCGGCGTAGACCCCCGCCGGTGCGCTCAGGAACACACTGGGAAGCGTGTAGGCGATCATGAGTAGTGACGGCAACAGCGCCAGCTTGCTCAGCGTGTAGACGTAGAGCAGCAGCGTGTACATGAGGAATTTATCGGCCAGTTGCGAGGTGACCTGAGCGGCCCAGAGGTTGCGGAAGTCGGCGTGGGCCAGGACGGCCAGAAATCCGTGGCCGGCTTCTTGTGGGTGCAGCACTCCAGCCGGTGCTGCATGGAGCGGCATTGCCGCCACCGGTAGCCTTTTTAGCACCGGTGCCCGACCATTGGCTGGTGGTGTCGGCGGCTTGAGGGTTGTGGTTTTGTGGCGCAGCTTGGGTCTGACGTCAGTCATGCCCTGAACTCCTTGCCGCTACCACACGAGCGAGAGTACGCCACCCGTCAAGATCGAGGGTTCCCGGCCGGCTTTTCACATCGATCCCGGCCCGCTCCAGCACCTCCGAAGCCGCATCGACATCGCCACCCAGGGCATGGGCGACGCCATGGCGGAGGATCTTACGGCGCATCTGGAAAACGCTACGGGCCAGTTGCAACACCAGTTCGCGGTCGGCCGTGCCGAAGCTCTGGTTCGGTGTCAGCCGGATGATGCTGGAGTGAACCTCCGGTGCCGGATGGAAGCTCTCGGGCCGAACATCGCCGATTCGCTCCACGTCGGCAATGCTGCGAATCGCGACAGTTGCCAGGCTCCAATCGCCGCCCTTTGCAGCCAGCCGGAGGGCAACCTCACGTTGCACCAGGAACACGCCTCTTAGGGGCGGCGAGGGTAGTTCGAAGAAGCGACTGAGCAGCCTGCCCGTCAAATGATAGGGCAGGTTGCCGCAGATGAGCCACCCGGAGGCTGGGAGACCCAGGCGTGCCAGGTCCACGGTCATGGCATCGGCCTCGACAACCTCCACATTGGCGCAGTGGCGCTGGGTTATCCGAGTGGCGGCCGCACACGGAGGATCGATCTCGATGGCCACAACCCGCGCGGCTGCCGCCGCCAGTTCGCCGGTCAAAGTGCCGATTCCCGGGCCGATTTCTACGACGGTGTCTGCCGCCGATGCGGCCAGGGCTCCAACTATGGTGTCGAGGGCTTCGCGATCCACCAAGAAGTTCTGGCCCAGTCTCGCCTTGGCGTCGAGGCCCATCCGTCGCGACACAGCGCGCAAGGTCGCCGGGTTGCAGAGGTCCAGTTTGCCTGCCATGTCAGTCAGCGCAGCATGTCGTCGCCGGGCAGGGCGAACAGCCGCTGCGCGGTGGCCGTCGCCAGCCGGCGCGTGATGTCAATGTCCGAATTGCGAAGCCGGGCCACCTCAGCCGTTGTGGTGGCGACGTAGCCGGGCAGGTTGGCCTTACCGCGATACGGCACCGGCGCCAGGAAGGGCGCATCCGTCTCAACCGTGAACTCCGTGTCGCCCAGTGTCTGCAAAGCCGCCTGTATGGACTCGCTGCGGTTGAACGTGATCGTGCCGGAGAACGAAATCACATAGCCGAGCGCCACACACTGCTTGGCGAAACCGGCATCGCCTGAGAAGCAATGCATGACCCCCGATACCCCGGGATGAGCCCGCATTACGTCGAGGATCTGCGAGTGCGCATCGCGGTCGTGGAGGATCACGGGTTTGGAATGCGTCTCGGCCAGTTCGAACATGGCGTGGAGTCCGGCGACTTGAACCTCGAGTGGGGTTTCGTGGTACCCCGGTCGGAAGTAGAGGTCGAGCCCGATCTCACCGACGGCGACCGCTCGAGGATGCTCGAGCAGGGAGTCCAGCGCGCGCAACTGAGCCGGATCGGGCACGTGCGGTTCATGGGGGTGCCAGCCAACTCCAAAGAAGACCCCCGGATAGGCTTCACTGAGCTTGCGGCTGTGGTCGGAGTCCTCGACGTTGAGGCCGGGACTGACAACTTGGCACACCTCCGCATCGGTGCAACTCTGCAATGCGGCGTCGAGAAGGCCCCGCTCGTCGAGGATGGTTAGATGGCAGTGAGCGTCCACCAGAGCATCATCGCCCGTGTTCATCGGGACCGCCTCTCCCCTACTCACCAGGTATCACCACTGTGCATTCCCCACGCGGTGGCGTGGCTGTGAATGCGGTCGCCAGTTCTCCGGCCGTGCCCTCATGCCACGTCTCGTGGAGTTTGGTCAGTTCTCGTGCGACCACGATCTTGCGGTCACCGGTCACCTCGGCCAGATGCGAAAGCGTTTTGGCGAGGCGCTGGATGGCCTCGAAGAAGACGACAGGGTCTTGAGTTTCGAGGGCCGCGGCAACCCGCCGGCGTAACTTGCCTGGCGTGCGCGGCAGGAAGCCCAGAAAGGTGAAGGCACCGCCACCAAAACCGCAACCGGCCAGTGCCGTGGTAACCGCGGAGGGGCCGGGTACCACCACAACCTCCAACCCGGCGCTGCGGACGGCTTGCACCGTCGCCGTACCGGGATCGCTGATGCCGGGCATGCCGGCATCCGTGCACAACGCCACACGCTCCCCTGCTGCGACGCGATCGACAATCTCATCCAGCCGGCGCCTTTCGGCAAACGCCGGCAACGACCGGGTCGGCTTGGAGAGATTGTGAAAAGTCAGGAGCGCGCGGGTTCGCCGCGTGTCCTCGGTAAATACGATATCGGCGGCGCCGAGCGTATGCAGTGCCCGTAACGTGATATCCTGAAGGTTGCCGATCGGTGTGCCCACGATGTACAGGCCGGGCGGCAGCAAATCCATCAGTTCCCCCAATCGCGGGGGTAGCGGAAATCGCGGTCGATGGTGCGCACGCCCAGTTTCGCAATGAGTGGCGGCCGCCGTTTGTACTGCGAAACCCGCACCTTCTGGCAAACCTCGTCGATGAACTCGCAGTTGAAACCCAGTTCGGCAAGCTCTTCGGGCGTCCGGCGTTCGTCGACCATGTGGTACAGCAGGTTGTCGACCGCCGCGTAGCCAAACCCCAGTTCCGCCTCGTCGGATTGCCCCTCCCAGAGGTCGGCCGATGGTGGCTTGTCGATGATATGGACCGGCAGATCGAGAGCTCGCGCCAGCATGAAAATCTGAGTCTTGTAGAGGTCGCCAAGCGGGTTGAGCGCGCTGACCATGTCACCGTGGATCGTGCCGTAGCCAAGCAGCAACTCGGTCTTATTGGAAGTCCCGGCCACGAGCGCGCGGTGCGACCAGGAAAAGTCGTAAAGAATCGTCATCCGTTCTCGGGCCATCTTGTTGCCGCGACGGCCCCGGTCGGCATCGGGATGCGCTGCGAAGTAGGCGTCGATCTGGGGCGAGATGTCAGAGACGGTCGGTGTCATTCCCAGCGCCTCGCAAACGTGCCTCGCATCCGCCTCTGACCGGGGGCTGCTCGTGCGGTACGGCATGATCACGGGGATGACGTGGTCGGCCCCGAGCGCACGGCACGCCAGCGCCGCGGTCAGCGCCGAATCGACCCCGCCCGAGAGTCCCAATACCACGCGGTCGAAACCGACCTTGTGAACCTCGTCATGGAGGAAGCCGACAAGGATCTCGGTGACAACCTCGGTATCAATTGCGAGCGTGTCGAATGCGGTCGGTTTCGGCGTCGTTGACATCGTGGCGTTCATCTCGCAGCAAAGGGTTGGCGATACGTGAGCGGCGCAGTGCCGCCAGTTCCAATCGTCCGAAGAGCAGGGTTTCCTCGCGGGGTGCCGGCTCGCACAGTGGCAGCCCATCGGGTCCGACAATGTGCGAACCACCCCAGAAGGCTACGCCATCCTCGTAACCGACACGGTTCACGTGGATGAGATAGGCAGTGAAGAGTGCAGCATACGTTCGGGTCATCGCATCGTAGCTGCGGGCTGTTCCGAGCGCAGTGCCGCGCCCGACGCCACGTACTGGCGACGCCGACGGACAGAGGAACATGTCCACCCCCTGACGCGCCAGCTGGGTAACGGCGCTCGGGTGCCACATGTCCTCGCAGATGAGTGCCCCGGCCCGCCAAGGTCGCAACGGTTCGCCTTTGCGCAGCGGTGCCGCGAAGGCCCGGAAACTATCCCCATGAGCAAAGTACCGCGCCTCGTCGAAGAGGCCGTAGGTGGGGAGGTACACTTTGCGGTGGACGTGGTGGACGCGACCGCCACTCAGATAGATCGCGGCATTGTAGAAGCGCGAGTCGTCGGTCTCCAAGACGCATCCGACCAGCGCGTCGACATCGGTGCAGGCGGCGGCCAGGGTTTGGAGTTCAGCGGAGTTACGGCGAAGCGCCACGTCGGGGACGAGGTCCTTGAGGAAGTACCCCGTGAGCGACAGCTCCGGGAACACCACCAGCGAAGCCTCACCGCGAGCCGCCTCGGCGATCATCTCGAGGTGACGTGGCAGGTTGGCCTCGACGTCTCCAAGTCGGGGCGCCACCTGCGCCAGGGCGACAACTGTTGTCATGCGGGTTCCTCATGGTGAGATGCGTTGACGGCATCTACCTTAGCCATAACCACAGCTCCGTCGGGAACCTGGCCGCGTTCGACGAATTCCCCCACAGCTTCGGCCACGCCGGCGACAGGCAGCCGCGCGACGGCTGACGGCGGCAGTGATTCAAGAAACGTGCGGGCATAATCACGGCTCTCCAACCGGACGTCGCCAATGATGACGGCGCCTCGGTCGCCGCGCCGCCGGACGAGGCGGCCAAAGCCCTGCTTGAGGCGCAGCACGGCCAGCGGCAAGATGTAGTCGCGGAAGGGGTCTCGCAGATTGGCGATGCGTGCCTGCACCAGGGGGTCGGAGGGCACTGCAAACGGCAGCTTGGCGATGACGACGCATCGCAACGCATCGCCGGGTATGTCGATGCCCTCCCAAAAGCTGGTCGTTCCCAGCAACACCGTGCGCGGGTGGTCCAGGAAGCTGTGGAGCACCTGGCGGCGCGTGCCGTCGAGGCCCTGACCAAGCACCGCAATGCCCTCGCCCCCAAGCCTGCGGTCGAGGATACTGTGCACGCGCCGCAACGGACCGTAGCCGGTGAATAGGGCGAGAGTGCGCCCTCCGAGACGTATGGCGACATCGCCGATGAGCCTTGCCATGGCATCGTCGTAGTGAGCCTGCGCATAGTCCGGCATGTCGGTCGGCACCACAGACAGCGCTTGGCCGAGGTAGTCGAAGGGGGATGCCAGCGCCAGCTCATCAGCGCCGCCACCAATGCCGAGCCGGCTGCGGATAAAACCGAAACTGCCCGCCACCGCCAGGGTCGCCGAGGTGAGCACAACCGCATCGACCTTGTCGAAGACACTGTCACGCAACTGGTTGGAGACGCTCACGGGAGCCTCATGCAGTTCTGCCTGCTCGGCGCGCAACTCCAGCCAGCTCACAAAACCCTCGCGGGGCGTGATGATGACGCTTTCGATGATGGTGGCGGCTTCCAACAATGCCCAAGCCACCTGCTGCGCCTCTTCGCTGCACCTCTCCGGTTCGGGTAACGCGGACGTGTCGATTTCTGGGAGCGCTTCGTTGGTGAGGCTCTCTTCGGCAGAACGTAATGCAGCGCTGGCCAGGCGTGCAGAGCGCACTACACCCCGGCTGGCCGGATCGCTGCGCAACTCCTCAATCCAGGCAAGCGTTGTGTTGGCGGAGCTGTCATTGCCCTGGCGTGCGGCCACCAACCCTTTGATGTCGCCAAAGAGGCGCGTCGTTGCATCCAGTGCCGATTTCATGAGCCCGTATGCCGACGAACCTTCACGCATGGGGAGCCGGTTCAATAACTCCAGCACATCAGCAGCCCGCAGTTGAGCCCCGAGTTGCTGGGTTGCCACCTCCTCCAGATGGTGAGCCTCATCGACAACCAGGGCGCTGTAGTGATCGAGAACGGTTCCCTGTCGCTCAGCATCGGCCAGCAGCAGGGCGTGATTGGTGACCACGACATCCGCCTGTGACGCGGTGCGTCGGGCCGCCACCATGAAGCATCGCGCCGTATTCCAATTGGCGCAGGCACTGCCCAGGCAGTCGCCGGCGTCGGATTGGACCTGTCTCCAAAGCGACTCCTCGGCACCGTTCAGGTGCAACTCGCTGCGGTCGCCACTTCTTGTACCGGAGAGCCAGACCAGCAACTTCAAGTTGAAACGAAGGCTGTCTCTGCCCCCATCGGGGTTGACCATGAGGCGTTGCCAGCGGCGCAAACTCAGGTAGTGCTGGCGACCCTTGAGCATCGCCACCGCCAGTGGCTTACCGAGCGCCCCTGCGACTTTCTGGATGTCACGTTCGGCAAGCTGCTCTTGAAGCGTGATGGTGTAGGTGGCCACGACGCCACGCTCGCCACTGCGCTGCACGTGCAGCAGCAGCGGGGCCAGGTAGGCGTAGGACTTGCCGATGCCGGTTCCCGCTTCGATCAGCAGACGGCCCGACCGCTGGAGCGTCTGCCCTACCGCTCGTGCCATCTCCAACTGGGCATCCCGGTACTCGTAACCGTCGTCATCAAAGGGTCCGCCGGGTCCAAGTAGCTTCGCCGCATCACCGCCGACATCCCCAGGAGGCTGGGGCACGCGCAGCGGGCCCAGCGGAGGCACGAGGCCGCCGGGTAGGTCGACGGCGGCGGTATCGCCAGGGCCCTGTGCCACGGCGGTGAAGAAGTCGTGAAGCGAGCTCCGCACCGAGGTGAGCCGGGCGCGTATCTGGGCCAGCACACCGGCGGGCAGCTTCCCGGTCAGGCCGATAAGGTGGGTGAAGAGCACGCGTGTGGCGTCGGCATCGCTCAGTGCCCGATGCGGACGGTCGTGGGCAATGCCGAGGTAGGTGGTGAGTTGCGGCAGGCTGTGCGATGGTGCCGCCGGCATGAGGATTCGTGCCAGTTCGAGGGTGTCGTAGGCCTCGCGCTTGGTAAAGACCTGGGGAAGTACCGCGGCGCAATATGCAAGGTCGAAAGCGGCACCGTGGGCTACGAGAGAGGCACCTGCCGCAAACTCCGCAAGCTGGCCGACGGCCTCGCTCGGACTCGGAGCACCCCGTACGTCGGCATCGGTGAGACCGACCAACCGCTGGATGGCCAGTGGAATGGGCATCCCCGGATCCACGACGACCTCGAATTCACCGAGAACCCTGCCGGTGACATCGAAGCGCACCGCTCCAACCTCGATGATCCGATCGACCATGACGGAGAGACCGGTGGTTTCCAGGTCGAACGCAACAAACTCCGCAGACACCATCAAAGGATTGTACGGGGCTGCCTTCACTCCACCCGGGGAGCAGCCGCGCCAACCCGTGCCGCCGACGTGAATACGCCTCTATATGCGTGCGGCAGCATCTCCGCAATCCTCCACACCATGAGGTCGGTGGTCGCCTGGTGTGAGAGCTTGCCATCTGCCGCGTCGACCTCTGGAACCTCGAAGGGTTCGCCGAAGCGGATGTGGACGTGGTTCCGGTGGGGTCGCCTGGCTCCCTTGGGTAGGACGTTCTCGGTACCCCAGATTGCGACCGGGACGATCGGCACCCGAGCGTGTCGGGCCAGGAAACCGATCCCGGCTTGAGGGTGAGTCAGTGTCGCGTCTGGCGAGCGCGACCCTTCTGGGTAGACGACCAGGACGTGGCCGTCTTTCAGAATCTGGATGCTGCGGCGTAACGCGGTACGGTCGGCGCTACCGCGCACCACGGGAAATGCGTGGTATGCGCGACACAGCCAGTTCATTCCCCGGCTCGAGAAGTTCTCGGCCTTGGCCATGTAGTACACGTCGAGCCGGCGGATCATAGCCCCGGTGAGCGGCGGATCGACAGTCGCGATGTGGTTGCCGATGACCAGCACCCCGCCATGCTGGGGCACGTTGTGGACGCCCTCGACGTGTAGCTTGCGAAAGAGGATCGTGGCGGCCAGCAAGCGCATCGTCTGGCGCAGCAGCGCGTACATCAGACAATTCCGATTGAGACGCAGATGCGCATCGCGTACGCGAAGGCCGCATCTGCATCCAGTGCTCCAGTGTCGATGACGTGGGAGTCGGCAGCCCGTCGCATCGACGGCGCATCGAGCTTGTCGCGGCCATGGACGTCATCCATAACCGCAAGCGCGTCGACACTCTCACCGTCAGCGCGTAGCTGCGCTTCACGGCGTTGCAGGCGAACGGCACTGGCCGCTTCGAGATAAAACTTTGCCGTGGCTTTTGGAAAGATGACGGTGCCGCAGTCCCGCCCCACCGCCACCGCACCGGCGCGACCGAGATTCCGCTGGACTGGCAGCAATAGCTCTCGAACCTCGGGGATCTGGCTCAGCGTCGAAAGCAGGATGGCGTGGGCGGGATCACGCAGTAGCAGGCCCGCGTCCAGGCCATCGACGGTGACGCACCCCTCCATCGCGGCTTCGGGATCGGTGTTCACGCCAAGTTCGGTGTCCCGCGCCAGTTCGATTAGACGACCGCGCTCGCGAACACCAACACCGGCACGCACTGCGGCGACCATGACGCCGCGATAGATCAGTCCGGTGTCCACCAACGGCAGGTGGAAAGCCAGTGCCAAACGGCGTCCGAGAGTTGTCTTGCCACTACCCGCTGCGCCATCGACGGTGATGAGCAGAGGCGTGATCATGCGTCCTGGCCTCCTGCCAGATGCGGTGGAACCAAACCGACAGCCTCGTAGAGCGCCTCGACCTCTGGCTCCGAGAGCCGGCGAGCCTGACCCTCGGCCACGCCCACCAGCTTGAGGGGACCGTAGGCGACACGGCGGAGATCCTTGACGCGGAGGCCAACCGCTTCACATATCCGGCGAACCTCGCGTTTACGACCCTCCCCCATCACGATTTCGATGACCGCATCACCACGTTTACCCGTCATTCTCACGTGAAGCGGGCGCGCGGGCCCGTCGATCAGGTGGACCCCCGCTCTGATCTGCAATACCTGCGTCGGAGTGGGTGGCGGCGTCACGGTGACGTGGTACGTTTTGGCGATGCCATAGCGGGGGTGGCTTAGACGGTGGGTCAGCTCACCATCGGTGCTGAGCAGCAGCAGCCCATGGCTGTCGGCATCGAGACGGCCCACCGGCACGAGGCCAGGCTGGGGCTCCACCAGTTCCATCACAGTTGGCCGCCCCTGAGGGGCGTGGCATGTACTCACCACATCGCGCGGCTTGTTGAGCATGATCGTCACCGATGCTGGAGCGATGTCGATTACCCGGCCGTCGACTTCGATACGGTCGCGACCAGGGTCGATGACGGTGCCTGCGACGGCCGTCATGCCGTTGACCTGAACCTGACCCGCGGCGATCAGCGAGTCGGCGCCACGGCGCGAGGCAATGCCGCGCCGCGCCAGGTAGCGATTCAGGCGCTCACCACTCGTGGTTGTCACGGCGTCAGGGGTTCGGGTTGGCATTCGTTGGTGTTGGTTGAGCATCACTCGTAGATATATCGAGGTCGGGGTCGGTCTCGGGGATGTCGTGCCACGTTCCCACGGTGACGTTGGGGATGTCCACCCCCTCCGGCAGCGGCGGCAAATCCTCGATCCGTTCGATGCCGACCATTTGCAGGAATCGCAATGTCGTGCCGAAGAGACGAGGCTGGCCCGGTGAATCCTGACGTCCCAACTCGCTGATGCAACCACGACGCTCGAGGCTGTCGAGTACTGCCTCGCAGTTCACGCCGCGAATCGCTTCGATCACGGCCCGGGTCACCGGCTGCCGGTAGGCGACTATGGCCAGCGTTTCCAGCGCGGGCCGGCTCAGGCGACCCGGGCGTTCAGGATTGAGGGCACGTTGCACCGCCCAAGCCGTGTCCGGTCGGGTCACGATCTGGAACTCGTCATGGTGGCGTTGCAGCATGACCCCGTGCTCTCGCAATTCGACAGCCAGCACATCAACTGCGGCGGCAGCGGCTCTCGGCCCGCACCCCAGGATGGCGGCGGCTTCGGAGATCGTGACGGGACGGTTGAGAGAAAAACAGATTGCCTCCAGGCAACGCGTGAGATCCTCCGGTTCGGCATCTGCCACCCACTCGGGCACAACGGCCCGCCCCAGAGCGTCGGTGATGGGGGCCTCGTAGCTTTCGACATCCTCGCTGTCGTCACCGCCGGCTCCAACGGGACTGAGATCCTCGATCACAACGGAGCCGGCCACATCTCCTGGGATGTCATCGTGCTTGGTCGTCCAGTCACCCACGGGCGGTCACCGTGATTGGTCCGAACACCTCAGCTTGTTCGACTATGGCATCGCCGCCACGGAGCAGCTCGAGCAGGCCCAGGAAGAGCGCCACCGCTTCCAGGCGAGAGCGAACTCCGCTGAAGATGGCCTCGAATTCGATCTCCCCCTCCAGTTCAAGGCGCCGGCGCAGCCGCGACGCCATCTCTTCGACCGAGAACGTGACGGTTTCGATGGCTGCGGGTTCGATGTCGTGGAGTCGCAAGAGCACCGCGCGGAATGCCTCGGCCAGCCGCTCAGGGGCGATGCGGAGCCGCTCTACGGGAACGACGTCGGGCGAGACCAGCCCGAGAAAGCTGAGCGTGCCCGCATCCGCGGCCTCACTCAGCAAGGCTTCGGCAGCAGCTTTGAAAAGACGGTATTCGGCAAGCCGTTGACCTGCATCATCGGTAGCCCCATCGGCATCCTCAGCCTCGACATCGGAGGCATTGGGGTCCGGCAGTGCAGCCTGCGCCTTGAGGTTGATCAGCCGCGACACCAACGTGAGGAAGTCGGCGATATCGCGAAGGTCGCTTGGCGTCGTGCCCATGGCGCGGCGGCGGAAGTCCGCGGTGATCTTGGAGACGGGAATTTGCACAAGGTCGATCTCACCGCGCTGGGCACTCACCACGAGCTGTTCAAGCGAACCCTGAAACGCGGGTAGATCGATCGGAAATCTCGTTATCTCCATGTCGGCGGAGCCCCTTAGTCCTTGGGTGGGCGCTCACGCGCCTTGAGTCGGGTGCCGAAGTGCAACTTGTCGCGCAAGCGGCGATGAAACGATGGTGAACCGGGAACATGAACGACTTGCAGTTCGGGTCCGGCCTGTACGGTCAGTACGGCGCCCTCGTGCAGCTCGATATCTGCGAGACCGTCGGCGGCGACCACAACTTGACCGTGTTCGACAAAGACATGCACGACGACGGACTCAGGGAGGACCACGGCGCGCGGCATGAGCGCATGCGGTGCCAGGGGCACGACTGCGATGGCTCGCACCCGTGGATCGATGGGCGGGCCGCCGGCGCTGAGCGCATAAGCGGTTGACCCAGTTGGGGTGGCGATGATCACCCCGTCGGCGTCGAATTCGCCGAACAGTTCGCCGTCGACGTCGACGCGCAGTCGGGCCACACTGACCCCGCGCGCTTTGACCACGATGTCGTTTAACGCGACGGCCGCGAAGTGCAGTCCGGCTCCCGCGGCTTCGCCCCGAAGCAAGAAGCGTCGAGTCGTCTCGAAACGATCTGTGACGAAGGCCTCCACCGCCTGGGGAAGGTTGGCTACTTCGATGTCGGTGAGAAAGCCGAGACGGCCCCGGTTGACTCCAAGGATGGGGATGCCGCGAGGTGCGGCTAGACGGGCTCCGAGGAGGAATGTGCCGTCACCGCCGACGGTGACCAACAGCTTGACAGTGTCGGCATTCGCATCCATCGCCGCCGCCGGGTCGGCATCCGTGCTCCATGTGGTCCAGCCGTGCGCAGCGGCTTGCCGGGTGACAAGGTCGACGATGTGGTCCTCGCCAGGATGGAGCAGCAGTCCGATGCTAGGCGTCATGTCAGAAAGGAACGCTGTCCGGATCGACAGGTGTGTCGCCACCACCGGTGGGCACTATTCCGGGGAAGAGGCCGGGATCACCACTGGCGGGCTTGGCTGCGTGAGGCGCCGGGGCTTCGGCACCGGCTGAAAAGGGCGCTTCAACCGCTGCCCCGGCCAGTCCTACCACCAACTGGGTGATAGTCGCCTCGGTGCGATCCAACAGCGATGCGCAATGGCTCGCCAGACGCATGCCTTGTTGGTAGGCGCTGACGGCATCGGCAAGATCGATCTGCCCGCCTTCGAGTTTCTCGATCAAGGCGTCGAGTTCCGCTATCGCCCGCTCGAAGGTCATCTGGTTTACGTCATCGGTCATTGGTACACCTCGGCGCAAATCGTATTGGTTCATCATGCGTTCTCGCCTTGCCGGCGGACAGCCGCCACCGCGCTGTCGATCTCTCCGTCGGCAATCCGGGTGGTCAGACGCTGACCCGGCGAAGCCGACGAGCAGGTGACGACCTTACCCGTCTTCGAGTCGACTGTGATGGAGTAACCCCTTTTCAGTACCGCAAACGGCGAAAGGGCCGCGAGCCGTTGCTGGCGCGCGGCAACTTCGGCGCGGAGCAGTTGCACGCGGTGTCGTGGGGTGGCGCTCTGGAGCCTGTAGGTGTCGCGGTCGAGGTCTCGTCGCATCTTGCCCACTCGCGCGGTGACGGCGGAGAGCAGACGATGAGCGCGCAAGTCGACATCCTGACGCATGCCGGCCAGGCGTCGTTGCGGCGAGGCGGAGAGCAGACGCCGGCTGAGGTTTTCGCTAAGGCGCCGCTTGGTAGTCACCGCGTGGCGCGCCGCCTGTCGAAGCCTAAAGCTACGTTGCTCCAGGTCGGCGTGCAGATGTGCCATAGATGGCACGGCCAGCTCAGCGGCCGCAGACGGTGTCGAGGCCCGACGATCAGCCACCAGGTCTGCGATCGTCGTATCCGTTTCATGGCCCACGCCAACCACCACGGGCAGGATGGATCGGCGAATTGCTCGCGCCAGATCGGCGTCGTTGAAACTCATGAGATCTTCGATCGAACCGCCGCCGCGAACCACGAGGATCACGCCGGCTCCCGGGACTTGCTGGGCTCGCTCCAGCGCCGCCAGCAAAGTCGACACCGATTCGGCGCCTTGCACCACAGCCGGGGATATGACAATGTCGGTGCCTGGAGCCCGACGGCGAATGACATTGCAGACGTCGCGGAATGCAGCGCCGGTGGGCGACGTCACCACGACGACACGGTGCGGCAGTAGTGGCAGCGGCCGCTTTAGGCTCTCGTCAAACAGCCCCTCGGCCGCAAGCTGGCGCTTGCGCTGCTCGATCGCCAATGCCAACGCACCGACACCACTCGGTTCGATGCGGTCGGCATAGAGCTGGTAGGCGCCGACCTGGTCGTACACGTCCACTCGGCCGTGAACCACTACGGTTATGCCGTTCTCGGTGCGGAAGGGGATGCCGGCCAGGGTGCCGCGGAAGCAGACACACTTGAGGGCGGCACCGGCATCCTTGAGCGTGAAGTAGAGATGCCCCGAGGCCGGGCGGCTGAGGTTTGAGACCTCCCCCTCGACGAGCACGTCTTCGAGTTCGGGCACAGCGCTCAACGAACTACGCACCAGTGCCGTCACCTGGGTCACGGTAAAAATCGTCACAGTCATGCACCTTCTCTGGCCGCGGCAACCCGTCCCAAGACGCCGTTGACGAAGGCGCCGGCTTCATCGCCGGCGTAAGTCTTGGCCAGCTCCACCGACTCGTCGATCACGACCGCGACGGGGGTCTTGGGCTCGGCCAGAAGTTCGTATGCCCCCAACCGCAGCACGGCCCGCTCCACCTTGCCGACATCAACGATCGTCCAGTTGTCGGACGCTGCGCCGATGGAGCCGTCTACTGCGTCAATCAGTGTGAGGCAGCCAAAGACGAGCTGCCTCGCGAAGCCGATGACGTCGGCGGTGGCGCCCAGCTCATCCGCCTGGTAATCGAGAACAAGGTTGGGATCCTTGGGAGTCCCCTCGATTTCAAAGAGGACTCTCAGCGCCAGTTCACGTCCGCGGTGCCTGCGGCCACCGCTCCGACTCACGTGAAAACGACCTCGCTGATGAAGACATTGGCCTCAGCCACCCGGATCCCGAGCATTCGATCGACGGCGTCGGCGACCTGGTTTTGCACCTCGGCGCCCACCTCGGGAACATTGCCCCCCGCCTTCATCGCCACATAGAGATCAAGCCTGAGCGACTCGTCAGGCAGCATCTCCACCCGAACTCCACGGTGAGCCACCGGACGGCGCAAGATGCGGTCGATCTGTTTGCCGGTCGGGTGGTACATGGCGGCCACTCCCTCCACTTGTAGCGCCGTCAATGCCGCTATCCACGCGACCACCTCATTGGCGACGCGCACCGCCCCCAGTGATCCACTAGCGTTGCCGGCCACGGGTAGTTGAAACGGCGGAGCCGCTGCCGGAGTCTCGGTCATCTCAAACTCGCTCCATGTAGGTGCCGGTGCGGGTGTCGACGCGGATGAGTTCGCCCGGGTTGACGAACAGTGGCACATCCACGACAGCGCCAGTCTCCAGCGTGGCCGGTTTGGAGGCCGCGTTGGCGGTGTCGCCCTTGTAACCCGGGTCCGTCTCCGTGACCTTCAGTTCCACGGCGATGGGCAGTTCGACGCTGAGAACCCTGCCCTCGTGCTGCAACAGGAAGACGCTGTCGTTCTCCTTGAGCCACTTCTGCGCATCGCCAAGTTGCGCTGGGGATACGGGAAACTGGTCGAACGACGACTGGTCCATCATGATGTAGTTGTCGCCGTCGCGATACAGATACTGCGCCTCATTGCGTTCGATCCGGGCTCGTCCGAACTTCTCCTCGGGTCGGAACGTCTCCTCGGTCACAGAGCCCGAGGCCAAGCTCTTGAACTTGGCACGAACAAAAGCGGTGCCACGGCCTTGCTTCACGTGTTGGAAATCTACGACGGTGAACAACTCGCCATTGCGTTCAATGGTGTTGCCGGGACGCAACTCGCCTGCATTTATCATCTAGACATCGCTCTCCGATACCACGTTGTTCCCAGGCGCCGCCTGTGTGCGGGTCCGGTGTGCCTCCATCGCATCCATGAGTGCATCGTAGAACGACTGGGGGTTGGAAATGCGATGCAGCACCTCGATGCCATCCCTTCCTGCCGACTCGATGTCGAGGTCGCCGGCACCCAGCAGTCTTGCGCCGAGGCTTCGGCGGATGGTGACATCTTGGATGCGGTCCAGCGTGATCGACTCGGTCACTGTGGACACCACACCGTGACTGATCACCACGCGCCGGTTGGTGAGGACGTACTGAGCCGCGCGCCACTGCAGATATTGCACGAGTATCACCACCAGGGCCGTCAGTATGATCGCGATCCGAAGCCCGTTGACAACTGTGCTGGTGTCCTTCCCGGCAATGGTGGAGGGGGCGATGTGGAGGACGACAACCCCGATCACAACGACAATGAGGGCCACGACCACAGCCGGTGCCAGCACCGACCAGTTCTGCCGGGTCGAGACTATCGACTGTTCATTGGCGAGGAGTTTAGGCACCAAATGTCTCCAAAGGTCACAAGTATTGATATAGAACCAAAGCTGTGCCGAGGCACAGGAATGGAGCATAGGCCACGGAGTCTCGCAGACCGCGGAGCCGAGTGATCAGCAACAGCAACACGACTGCACCGCCGATGAAGACCCCATAGGTAATCGCGTAGAGCGCACCAAACTGGACCTGGGCAAAGTCGAATCCGGCAATCGCCCCGATGACGACACTCAGTTTGACGTCGCCAAGGCCAAAACCACCATGGAACAGCAGGCGGCTCAGCGAGAACATGAACAGGAAGAGGACTCCGCACACGACGGCGCCTTCTACTGCCTGGTTGAAGCCCAGATTCGGGGTCAATGGCGAGAGGCCCAGGGCCAGGATGAGCGCCGGGAAGGTGATGACGTCGAGAACCAGGTGGTGCTTGAGGTCGAACGTCAAGATGTGGATGAGGATCGCAATCCAGACGAGGTGGATGTACAGGTTGACGCCCACGCCCTGGTGGAGGGCAAAGGCGCCAAACGCGATCGCGGTGAGCAGCGGCGAAAGGATGCGTTCGCGCCACGTCCAGCCATAACTCTCCATCTCCCAGGGCGGAGCCTCGGGTGCGTCCTCGGCATCTGGCCCTGCTGCAAGTCGTTTCTCCTCGATGTCGCGCAGGTACTCTTCGCGTTCTTCCATTTCCTCCGCCTCGAGCTTCTCGAATCGCTCAATGAGGATCGTCAATGCGCCCGACAGGAGGCCGACCACAGCACCGGCGACCACCGCCAACACCACCTGCCACCACAGCACTGCTGGCGCAATGCTCGACAGCGCCGCTTGATCGGTCAGGTTCACATCCAGGCCCACCACATCAGCAGCTTCTACCTAGGAACTGGACGCACTGTTGCGTGTGCTCCGCGGCCGTAACGCTGTAGTGGTTGTGACCTTCACGGTCGGAAACATAGAACAAGTCCGCCGTCTGTGCCGGCTGCGCCGCAGCGCGGATCGAACTCAAACCGGGATTGGAGATCGGCGTCGGTGGCAGACCGGCATGGAGGTAGGTGTTGTAGGGGGTGTCCTCACCCAACTCGGCCCCCGTGGGAGAACGCCCGGTGACGCCAAGGCCATAGAGAACGCTTGCGTCCACCTGCAGGTCCATCCCATCTGCCAGCCGGTTGGTGATGACACCGGCCACAAGCGGTCTGTCAACGTCAAACCTGGCTTCACGCTCGATGATCGAGGCCAAGACGAGGGTCTGGTAGGGCGAAAGTGTCGAAGATCGGAGCGCTGCTCGTGCTTTCGCGTCGAAATTGTCGAGTTGCATCTGGATGACGTCCTTGGCGGTGGCATTCGCGGGAACGTCATAGGTGGCGGGGAAAAGGAAGCCCTCAAGCGGCGCCCCCACCGGCAGGTCGGCGAGCAGAGCACCCGTGAACCCCTGGGGATGGGTTGCCAGATCGAGGTAGTCGGCGGCGGCAATCTTCAGCCCGCTCTTACCGACGACGCCGGCCATCTGCTGCGCCGTCAGCCCTTCGGGGAGCACGATCCGGATGGTGGCCACACTGGGTTCACCCTCGAGCACCGAGATGATCGCGCTGGCTCCCATGCCGTCGTCAACCTGGAACATTCCAGGGCGTAGGTGGGCACTGAGGTTTCTGGCGTTGGCGTACAGCCCAAACCAGAAACGGCTCCTAATCACGCCCTTGGCGGCGAGGTTGTCGGTCACCTGTCCGGCTGTCTCGCCGGGAACGACCTGGATACTGACCACACGGCCGTGCGATGGTGACACCGGTTCGAGCTGCGAACGTCCGTAGACAAAGGTCATAGCGCCACCGGCTATCAGGACGACCAGTGCAAGACTCGCGATCACGAGGATCGTCCGAACTCGACCGTGCTTGCGTTTCAAATGCTCACCTTAGCCGGCACAGCCACGGTCCATCGTGGATGGGTGCGCATCGAGCCAGCTCTGGAGCATGAGTGCGGCCGCGACGGCATCGATGACCTGCCTGCGCCGGGCGCGGCGCAGGCCGCTGGATATTAGGCTTCGCTCCGCCGCCTGTGTGGTGAAGCGTTCGTCCCACCACTCAATCGGAATATCGGTTCGCGACGCCACCTCGTCACCGAAGCGTCGTGCCATCTCAGCGGCCGCTCCCTCATCCCCGTCAAGTTGTCGTGGGAGCCCGATAACGATCCTGTCTACTGCATGTTCTGTGAGCGCAGTGGCGATGCCCTGCCACAGCGCGGCGGGTCGATCGCAACGCAGCGTTGTCAGAGGCGTCGCAATCGTACATGTGGGGTCGCTTACGGCAAGGCCCACCCGCACCGTACCCGCGTCTATCCCCAGAACTGGCGTCACGACCTAGGAGGCCTTCTGAGACTGGTACTTCACGTCGAATGTGATGCGCGAGGTGAAGAAGGGCAACACCGGCATTCCAAACGGAGTTTGAGTGATCTGGACGTCCACGACGGGACCCACCCGGCCCTGAAGAATCTTGCGCACATCGCCGGGGCTCTTACCTGTGAGTTGCGGTTTGAGGGCGTCGAAGTCCACGGCTGGACGGCTGTAGCCGGTGGCCTTGGCACTGATGATGACGGTCCCATCGGTACCTGCCTGGGTGATCTGAGGCTTTGCGTACTGAACCTGATTGGTGACGAGTTGCTCTCCCTGCGGGACTTGGGCGTTGAGGTCGGAGAGTAGCGCCGCCTTGATGTCGTCGGCGCCGTAGACGACAGCCGTTCCCTGGCACGTGACGGTGATCTGGGTTTGTGAATACTCGTCGTTGGCGCTAGGCAACGCAGGGGTGCCACTACAGTTGGTGGTCGCGCCACCCCCGCTGGGATCCTTGGCCAGCGTCTTGCCATTGGTCTTGGTCACGATCGCCTGGCTGACTTTGGCGGTGAGCTGTTGTTCACTTTGAGTCAACTGGTTCTGGAAGTTGGTGATGTCCTGTGGGCTGGCGATGACCACGGTCTTGGCATCGACCCCGCCAGAAGTCGCGGCGCTGTTGAATACCTGATAGTCGGAGGCGGAGCAGGGCGGGAACCCCGGTTGCGGATGTTCGCAAAGATTCTGCGGCCACTTGTTGATGCTCATAGAGGGGACATTGCTGGCAGCACTCGCCACCCGAGCCTGCACCGGCACAGGGACGGAGGCCGGACTGAAGTCGGCGCCGGAGGGGTTGGCCGGGAAGTTCACCGTCGCATCGGCAATGCTGACAAACGACTGCGGGGAGCTTCCCGAGGTGGCAAACTCGGTACCGGCCGGGATGGCGAATGCGAAGGGTGTGTCGAAAGGAACTCGCATCTTGATCTGAATACTGCCGGTTGCGGCCGTCGCCGGCAGTTGCTTGCTGCCGGTTGGATTAGCCGCAAACTTGGTGGTCTCAGTGTCGCTTGCCACCTGGGTGAGGATGTGATCGCCCTGCTTGGCAACCTTTGCATCCGTGGTTCCTTGAATCACCGGATTGGCGGAAAGCGGCGTCGCGGCGATGGTGACGGTGAGGCGGGCGGAAGGGGCCACAAAAAGGAAGAGCAGAAGTCCGATGACGGCGACCGCAACGCCGGCGAAGTAGATGGGCTTACGGTCGCGTCGCCGTCCCGCAGTCGTGCTGTCGATCCGAGCTGGCGGCACAGGTGTATGTGCGTCGACGCGTTCATCAGGTGGGCTGGCCGCCGTTGCTGCCGCCTGCTCGTCGGCTGCATCGCCATTGCCGGCAGTAGCCAGCGCCGCCCCAGATGCCGGGATCGCCCAGTGAGCCAGTTCCGTTTCGATGCCACGCTCCGCCGCCGGTATCGAGTTGTAAGTCGGAAACCCTCCGGTCCGAGACATCTGCTGGATGCGAGGATCCTCGCTTACGATCGAGACGTTCTTGCCGTTGGTTTTGGCGAACTGTCCGAGCAGGCGCACATTTAGCGGTGTCTGGAATGCTCGCGCATTCGGCGGCAACACCAGCGTAACGTCGCTGTCCGGAGAGTTCTTGACAGTATCGACAAGATCTGCAATCTCGTCGCCAACATCGATGTGGATGGGATTGGACACCTTTCAGACCCTCATAGTCTTCAATACGCGGCGCATCAGGCCCCCCATGGGTTGATCCGCCTCGGCTTCGAGACTCACGGCGTGACGGGCAAGCCCCATTGGCGTCACGTCCTGGCTCGACCCGAGCAGGCCCGTGGTGTCGTAGACGTCGACGACATCGCCAGGGCCGAGGACCTTGACACTGGGGCGACGGGGGAATGGCACTGCGTCCGTCCACTCGAACGCCAGCAGTTGTTCGGCTACTTCAGGCAAAGATGCACCTCCACCGGCAAGGTAGATCGCCGGCGGCAGCGGTTCGCTGCCCGCCAGATCCTCCAGCACCAGCGCGACGCCCTGAGCCAGGACCTCGGCATTGCCGGTTACAGCACGATGTGCCATGGCGCGCTGTTCCGCGGGCAACCGGCCCTCACCGTGCGCCACCTTGAATAGTTCGGCTTCGTCTAAAGGCATCGTCAGTTCGCTCGCAATCCGCCGGGTGAACGAGCGACCGCCCAGGGCAAACATCCGCGTGGCCTCGATGCCACCGTGGCGCACCAGCGCGATGTCAGTGGTCCCCCCGCCGACATCGACGAAGATCCCCCCCAGCTCGAGAACATCGCCACTGGCACAGCCGCGAGCCAGCGCGTAGGGTTCGGCAACCGTCGCCACCAGTTCAAGGTCCAATTCCTGGGCGATGGTCTGGAGTGCCCCGATGTGGGCAAGCGGCGCGAATGTATTGAAGACGGTGATCTCCATGACGTCACCCTGGAAATCCAAGGGGTTGTTGACGGAATAACCGTCGACCTTGACCGACGTCACGCTGCTGTGAACCAGCTTCACGTTCACATCGGTGACGCCGAGGTCCTGGGACATCTGCCGCACTGCCTCTTTGAGGGCGCGGCGTTGCACCGCCTGCAACGCCGTTGCGATCTCGGCCTGGGTGATTTTGGCCTGAGACTGGGGACGCTGCTTGGCAACAGTGGTACTGAAGCCACGCACCTGCTCCCCGGCAATGCCGATGACGGCCTGGCCGGGGATGACCTGGCACATGTCTTCGGCTTCGCTGAGAGCCTTGTCGCAACTATCGATGACGGCCTGGATGTCGGCAACGGAACCGGCCTGCATGTCGGAGAGCGACTGGCGCACCCTGCCCACGCCGAGCACAATGCCGCGGCCTTCCTCGCGCTTGACCACCAACGCTTTGATGTACTCGGTGCCGATGTCGAGGATGGTGTAGTGGCTGTGGAACTGATTGCGGCGGCGCAGCAGTTGGAACTTGCGCGGGCTCATGAGCCGCCTCCGTGTGATGCGATGGCCGCGCGAATCGCAGTCATCGCTGCGTTGCGCAAGGTTACGTCCTTGACCGCGCCCCGTGCGAAGTCCCGGCGGCCGCCACCCCGGCCGCCTGTCGCCTCTGCTCCAACGCGAACCAGGTCTCCCGCCGTAAGGCCGGCGGCGGCGGCGGCGGCGTCGACCTTGACGACGAGAGTATCGCAGCCGATGGCGATGGCAACCCCCCTGCCGCCCAGCTTCTCAGCGTAAATGCGGTCTACGGCTCCCACCACCGCATCGCCCTTTGCATCGACCATCAACATGCCTACGCGCCGACCCCCCAATTCCTCCACCGTTGCATTGTCGGCGGAATAGGCCTCGCTGCGGCGGGATGTTTCCGCGTCGCGCCCGATCTTCTTGAGCTGTGCTTGCAATGCAGTCACACGCGTCGGGACCTCGTCGGGGCGTACCTTGAGTTGTCGCGCAGTCTCGCGCAGCGCCGATCCCATGGTCTCCCAGTAGTGTTCGGCGGCATCTCCAACCCGCATCTCGATGCGCCGGATACCTTGACCGATGCTCGATTCTGAGGCGATGATCGCGGCCCCGAGATCACCGGTGCGTTCAACGTGGGTGCCACCGCAAACCTCTCGAGAAAAGCTCTCGAAGTCGACGACGCGTACCTCGGCACCGTATTTCTCACCGAACATGGCCATGGCGCCTGTCTGGCGCGCTTGCGCAATCGGGAGCACGGAGACCTCGCGCTTGTAATTGCTCCGAATGGCAGCGTTGACGTGCCGTTCGAGTTGGAGCAACTCAGCCGGAGTGAGAGCCCTGGCGAAGCTGAAGTCGAAGGTGGTGTGGTCGGGAGCCACCAGCGAGCCCCGCTGGACCGCCGAGTCGCCAAGTATCTCGCGGAGCGCTTTGTGCAGCAGATGGGTGGCAGAGTGGTGCCGGGCGATCTGATCCCGGCGGGAACCGTCCACCGCCGCATGGACCCGCTGCCCAACGGCAAGGCTGCCACTGTCTACTCGAATCAGCACTGCGCTCTCGTCACCACTGGGGTAGGTCGCGTCGAGGACGCTGGCGCTGCCACCGTCCCAGGTGAGCCGACCAGTGTCGCCCACCTGCCCGCCTTTTTCGGCGTAGAACGGCGTCGGGTCGATGACAACGATGTCCTCCTCGCCGACGAAGAGTTCCCCTCGCTCTTGAGCCTGGCCGACGCGGGTCACCACAGCCTCGGCATCTAGGCTCTCATAGCCGACGAAGGTTGACGAAGGCAACGCGAGCTCCCCCTCGAAGCCGGTCCGTTTCGCATGGGATTTGGAGCGGGTTCGCTGTTCAGCCATGGCGGCATCGAACCCGACGCGATCGACGGCGAGCCCTCGCTCTTGTGCCATCTCCTCAGTCAACTCGATGGGCAGTCCGTAGGTGTCATAGAGGCGAAACGCCTCGATGCCCGAAATGGTTCCGCCTCCGGCCAGAATCGCATCCAGCCGCTTGATGCCGGCCTCGATGGTGCGGGCGAAAGCCACCTCCTCACTCATCAGTTGCTGCTCAATGTGTGCCTGGTGCGCAGCCAGCTCAGAGTACACGCTCCCCATTACGGCCACGAGATCGACCACGCCTGCCGTAAGGCCACCCCGGAGCGAGAGCCGGCGGCCGTGCATCGCGGCGCGGCGGATGACCCGGCGCAACACGTAGCCACGACCCTCATTGGAGGGGAATACGCCGTCGGCGATCAGGAATGCGGCTCCACGCAGATGGTCGGCAAGCACATTGAGCGAGCGCTTGGATTCAGGAGTTGCCACGTCGGTGTGACAGCGAGCACGAAAGCCTGCGACGATCGGTGCGAACAGCTCGGTTTCGTACGCACTGCGAACCCCCTGGAGGACGGTCGTCATCCGCTCCAGCCCCATTCCGGTGTCGACGCAGCGGCCCGGCAGCGGAACCCGCGTGCCGTCGTCCTGCTGGTCGAACTCCATGAAGACGAGATTCCAGATCTCCACCCAGCGGTCGCCGCCACACTCGTTTTGGGGTCGACACTCCGCCATACCACAGGTACAGGGTCCGCCAAGATCCCAGTAGATCTCGCTGTCGTAACCGCAGGGACCGGTTGGACCTGCAGCCCACCAATTGTCATCGAGACGCGCGATCCTGGCCTCGGGGACACCGATGGTCTTGGTCCATATCTCCAAAGATTCGACGTCTTCGGGGTAGATACTCGGCCAGAGACGTTTCGGATCGAGCCCGAACTCGTTAGTCAGCAGCTCCCAGGCCCACCCAATGGCGTCAGCCTTGAAGTAGTCGCCGATCGACCAGTTGCCGAGCATCTCAAAGAAGGTATGGTGCGACGAGTCCCCTACAGAACTGATGTCATCGAGGATTCCCGAGCCGCGAAAACACTTCTGGCACGACGTCAGCCGTGGCCGGGGCGGGGTCTTCTGTCCGGACAGGTAGGGCTTGATGGGCACCATTCCGGCCACGGTGAAGAGCAGTGCCGGGTCGTTGTGGGGTATCAACGACGCATTCGGCAGGCGAAGGTGGCCGCGTCTCTCGAAGAACTGGAGAAAACGCTCGCGGATGTCTTGACTGCGCACGTCTGTCCTGTAACGAAGCCCGCTCAGGCCAGCGGCGCTGGCGTTCGGGAAACTTCGGGTGATTCTAGGACCTTATGCGCCACACGTGAATCTCGGGAAGAGTGATACGGACTCCCCAGTCGCAAAGAAGCAAGACACGATCGGGTTTCGACACCTAGCAGCCTGTCTTAAGTAATGCACCACTGCTGCCTCCACTCCGACTCACCGATCTCGGCGTCGGCTTCTCCGGTTCTCCCACGAGTACTGCAAGTACGCGTGGTGCGATCCTCGTGCGCCTCCTTGACCTCGGCGGCCGGTGCGGCAC
>JACWAJ010000008.1 GCA_014874355.1 bacterium
CTAGCAGCCTGTCTCAGTAATCCTGCGTAGGCCGGCTTGGATGTGAGTCAATATGGCTCATGCCGAAGACGTTCCGCCCGTACGATCCCGATCAACTTCTGCTGCTACCCTTGTCGGTCCGTGACTACGTTCCGGCGGGCGATATCGCCCATTTCATCAGCGACGTCGTCGACGCTTTCGACCTGAGCGAGATCGAGCAGGAGTACGAGGAGGAGCTTCGCGGTTATCCGCCGTACCACCCGCAGATGATGGTCAAGCTCTGGCTGTATGGCTATGCGGTGGGGATCCGGAGTTCTCGCAAGCTCGCCAAGCTGGCGCAGCGGGACGTAGGCTGCATGATGCTGGCGGCGGGTAACGAGCCGGACTTCAGGACGCTGAACAGGTTTCGGCTGCGGCATCTCCTGGCACTGGCACACATGTTCCTGCAGGTGCTTGCGCTCTGCGAGAAGCGGGGGCTCGTGAAGCTGGGACACATCGCCATCGACGGCACCAAGGTGAAGGCCAACGCGAGCAAGCATGCGGCGATGAGTTACGGGCGAATGAAGCTGGAAGAGGCGCGGATCAAGGCCGAGATCGATGCCTGGTTCAAGGAGTGCGATCGCGTCGACGCCGAAGAGGACGAGTTGTACGGGGCGGACAAGCGTGGCGATGAACTCCCCGAGGAATTGCGGACTGCGGAGGGGCGCCGGAAGGCCATCCGTGAAGCCATGGACGAACTGGAACGCGAGGCCAAGGAAGCTGGGAAGTCCGAGCCAAAGGACAAGGCCCAGCGCAACTTCACCGACCCCGAGTCGAAGATCATGAAGAGCGGCGACGGCGCCTTCATCCAGGGTTACAACGCCCAGGCCGCGGTGGACGCGTCATCGCAGGTGATCGTGGCCGCCACGTTGACCAACAACGTTTCGGACGCGCCGCGTTTGTTGGAAGTGATCGATCTCATCCAGGACAACCTGGGACGATCACCGCGCGAGGTTTCGGCCGACGCCGGCTACTGCTCGGAGACGAACCTGGGGGGTCTTGAGACACGAGGCGTCGACGGCTACATCGCCCCCGGTCGGATGCCGAGAAGTTACCGGTGCCCACCAGCGCTGCGCGGGCGCATTCCGGGCGGGTTGACGAAACGAGAGTTGATGAAGCGCAAGCTGATGACCAAACGTGGGCGGGCTCGCTACCGGCAGCGGCAGCAGGTGGTGGAGCCGGTGTTCGGTCAGATCAAGAACAAGGGGTTGATCCGATTCTGGTTGCGTGGCGAGACCAAAGCGCTCGGAGAGTGGCTACTCCACTGCACCGGTCACAACCTCTGCAAGCTCCACCGGGCCTGCACGTAGCCGGTCAGGTAGCCCAAACCCCTCTCCCACGGGGTGAATCGAGCGCATGAACGCTGGACAACGAGGCCTCATGCATCGAATCAACGCAAATCGAGCGGCCCCGATCACATAGCCACGCCGAGCGGATCCCGTCTACGCCTTACCGGGACGGGCTGCTAGCTGTCGACGCGCCCAACTACTACCAGTACCAGTAGCCGGCAAACCCGGTACGGTCACGGCCGCTTTGGCCCCCTACTTGACCAAAGCCTCGATGCGGACGACCGTTTCGTCTACGGTGGGGTAGTGGTCCCGCTCCAGGAAGCAACTGGACGGGGTGTGCTCGTCGCGGCGGTTCACGCTGATGAGCGGGGCATCGAGCCGAAGTCCCGCCTCTAGGACGTGGCGGCTGATCTCGGCGGCCACGCCGAAACACGGCCAGCCGATGTCGAACACGGCGAGGCGCCGGGTGCGTTGCACCGAGCGGCAGACCGCATCGGAGTCGAGCGGACGGATCGTGCGCAGATCGAGGATGTCGGCGGAGATGCCTCTCTCGGCGAGGCGGCCGGCAACTGTCTTGGCAAAGCCCACCATCGATGAGACGCCAACGAGGGTGATGTCGCCGCCCTCCCTCACGTGACGCGCCTGGCCCAGAGGTAGCGGCGTCAGCTCGTCGGGTACCGGCTCCTCAACGCCGAAGATGCCTCGCTCTTCGATGATCAGAGTGGTGCGGAGCGACTCCAAAGCGGCCAGGAAGAGGCCGGCGCCCTCAGCCGCGCCGGAAGGTAGCACGACCTCGAGGCCAGGGACATTGGCGAAGAGGGAGTGGAGCGCGCCGGCATGTTGCGCCGCCTGACCCCAAGACTTACCAATGAGGGCCCGGATTGTGAGCGGAACCGCCGAGCGATAGCCGGTCATCGACGGCCAGCGCGCCGCGTGGTTGACGATCTGGTTCATGGCCAGCATCAAGAAGTCGACGCGCAGGCTGACGAACACGGGTCTAAGTCCGCTGATGGCGGCGCCCACACCCATCCCGGTGAGTGCGTCTTCGCAGTTGGGAACGTCGAAACAGCGGTCCGTGCCAAATGCTTCTGCCAGGCCGTTCACAGTGCCCAGATAGGCACCCGGATCGTTGATTCCTTCGGCGAAGAAGAACACGCGGCTGTCGGTGGCGAGCGCATGGCTTGCGGCCCGCCTCATCGCTTCGGCGTAGTCGCAATTCGTATGTGTGGTGCTGTCAGTGGTGATGGTCATACCGCGTAGGACTTGGGTGGTGGCGGAGCCACCAGTTGGTGGACGAGGTTGTGGGCCTCAAAGGCTTCGTGGCCGCGCCGGAACTCGGCACGCACCGTGACAGGTACGTCGGTGAGGATATCGAGGCATGCGGCCTCGGACTCTGGATGCTTGCGGATGAGTTGCTCCAGGCAATGCAGGATGGGATCGTCGCCGATGTCGCCTCGATGGGAGGCGTCCAGCATGGCTTCGGCGTCGATGGCCGGCACCTTCGACACCGGGCCGACATGAGCGCAAAGGCGCGCAACCTTGACTTCTAGCAGCGCCGGCTGGCGATCGATTCGCATTGCGGCGATCATCTCGGCCGCGGCATGGCGGACCGCGAAAACATCATGGCCGGCGACCCGGCGGCTGCCCACGCCAAAGGCCGCGGCCTTGGCCGCGATGTCCGGCTGGGCCTGACGGTCGCGGAGCCAGGTGTTGGTGGAGAGTTCGTTGTTCTCACACACAAAGAGCACCGGCACAGCGAGTATGGCGGCCAGGTTGAGCGCCTCGTAGAAGACGCCCTCATCAGCGGCGCCATCGCCCGAGAAGGCAATCGCGATCGCGTCTTTGGAAAGGCGTTTGGCCGCAAAGCCGAGACCTACCGCCACCGGCATCGAGCCTGGCAGTACGGCCGAGGCCCCCATGAAGCCGGCATCGGGAGCGCAGAGGTGCATGGAACCGCCATGTCCCCCACTGCAACCTGTGGGCAATCCGTAAAGCTCGTCAACCATACCGGCGAGGCTGCCGCCTTTGGCCAGGTAGTGGGCGTGATCCCGATGCGTCGAGACCATCTTGTCATCGGCGCGGCAGGTGGAGAGCACGCCGACAGCGGAGGCCTCTTCGCCAATGGACAGGTGCACAGCCCCGCGGATGTTGCGGTGCGGGTACTCCTCGCAGATCGCTTCCTCGACAGCACGAATCACGACCATCTGCCGTAGGCAGTCCAGGCCGATCTCGGCGGTGATGTCCATACGAACATTCCCTTCAGCGAATGCGAGCCGTCGCCGCGGCAGCTATATCGTGGGCACGATACCAGCTTGCTGTCGCATCGATGCCCTGGGCGAGGTCGGTCTCAGGTGTCCAACCGGTGTCTTGCGTCAATCGCGCCGGGCTGCCGGACAACCCCAGGTTGGGCGCAGCCTCGCTACAGCCCCACCTGAGTGTGGCTGTAGGTGCTAGGCACTCGCGCAGCAACTCTCCGGCAGTACGGATCGTGGTGGGGGCACCCGAGCATAAGACGTAAGTCCCGCTCGCATCCGGTTGACTGGCGACAGCCCGCAGGGCCCGCGCCGCGTCTTTGACGTAGAGAAAGTCCCAGGGCTGGGTACCGTGGCTCAGTGCCAATTCCTGGCCTTCGAGCAATGACTTCGCCAGGGAATCGATGAACGTGCCGGGAATGTCGGCAGGGCCGTAGGCGGACAGCAGGCGCAGCCACGCGTGGCGGATACCGTGGAGCTGGCACAACTGGCTGGTGAGCAGGCCGGCGGCAAGTTTGGCCGCGCCGTAGAGGGTGTTGGGTTTAGCCGGCGTCGCCTCATCGATGACTCCGGTCACCGGACCCAACTCCGCCTGCGAGCCAACGCCGATAAAGGTCCGGCAACCGGCGCCGGCAGCCAGATCCGCCAGATCCAAGCTACCCACGACATTCGGCCGGAGATGCTCGGCGTGATTGCGCGCTCCGCCCGCCACTCCCGACCACGCCAAGTGGTAGACGGCATCGGGGTGGAATGCCGACACCTCGTCGCGAGCGCCGGCCAGTTCGGTAAGGGGTGCAACGATGACCTGGGTTGTCCCCACAACATCGGCAATGCGCCAGGGGTCACTCTCACGGCGCATCAACACCGCGACCTGATCACCGCTTTCGACAAGGTGCCGGGTGAGATGCGATCCCAGAAATCCGGTGGCCCCGGTTACAAGTGCACGCATCACCTGGCTTGCGTCATCGAGCCGGCGTCGGCGCCAGATCCCGCACCCCCAGGAACGTCTCGACCATGTGATCCAGCATCGCATCGGTGAGACCGGGGTACACGCCCACCCAGAACACGTTGTTCATGACAAAGTCGGAGTTGGGCAGCTTGCCGACCTGGCGGAAAGCCTGACCCTTGTACGCCGGCTGGCGCGTGAGGTTACCGCCAAACAGGAGTCGCGTGGCGATTCCCTCCCGCTCCAGATGGTCGACCATCTGGTCGCGGCTCACGGGCGAGTTGGCACGCACTCCAAGGGGGAAGCCAAACCAGCTCGGATCGGAACCCGGCGTCGCCTCGGGAAGGATGAGGATGTCCTCCAGCGGGGCCAAGTGCTCGCGAAGGAACGCGAAATTGCGCTTGCGCGCCGCGATGAAACCGTCGAGCTTGTCGAGTTGGGCCACGCCGACAGCGGCTTGCATGTCGCTGAGTTTGAGGTTGTAGCCGATGTGGGAGTACGTGTACTTGTGGTCGTAGCCAAAGGGCAGGTCGCCGAGCTGCCAGCCGAAGCGCTTGCTGCACGTATCGGCTTTGCCCGGGCCGCACCAGCAGTCGCGGCCCCAGTCCCTAAACGACTCGACGATCAGCTTGAGCAGCCCGGTGTTGCTGAGCACGCAGCCGCCTTCGCCCATGGTCATATGGTGCGCGGGATAGAAGCTGACGGTCGCCAGATCGCCGAAGGTCCCAACCTTCAGGCCCTTGTACGTGGAGCCGACGGCGTCGCAGCAGTCCTCCACCAGCCACAGCCCGTGTTTCTTGGTGAACGCGGTCACGGCATCCAGATCGAAGGGATTGCCCAGCGTGTGCGCCACCATGACGGCGCCGGTCCGGTCGCTCAGCGCAGCGTCGAGCTGGGTTACGTCGATTTCGTAGGTAGGGATGGTGACGTCGACGAATACCGGCACCAACCCGTTCTGGATGATCGGGTTGACGGTGGTGGGGAAGCCGGCCGCGACCGTGATGACCTCGTCACCCCGCTCGAGGTGGCGCTTGCCACCCCATTTGCGCTGGCGTTCGTCGAGCTTGGGCGAGGTGAGCGCCGAGAGGGCGACCAGGTTGGCGGATGATCCCGAGTTGACGAGCATGGCATGGCGGCATCCCGATATCGCCGAAAAGCGTCGCTCGAACTCGGCCGCGTAGCGTCCGCTGGTCAGCCAGAAGTCCAGCGACGAGTCAACGAGCGACACCAATTCCCGGTCATCGAATACCCGGGCGGCGTAGGGAACCGGGGTGACCCCCGGCTGGAATGTCTGGGGTAAGAAGGCGGCGGCGTGGTACTCCCGAACGAGGTCCAGGATTTGCGCGCGCAACTGCTCTGGGTTTGATGCTGTCATCGGCCTCGAATCTTAGCCTGGATTCAACTATTCCCGCCCCAGCGACTACCTGGGTACAGCAGTTCCGCTCCACCAGGACTCGGCGGGCACATTCCACCAGACAGTGACGCCGCCCATGTCTTCGCCAGGAGAATCGAGAAGCTGGGTCATGAACCCGAGCATCGCCTCGCGGTAGCTGGACGGGCCCACGACCACCGTCTGAACATCCCAGGCGTGCAACTGGTGACGCAGCCAGGTCAGGGTCGCCGGATCCAATGCCGGCACCTGGCCCGTGCTATCGATGGCCGCCAAGTCCGCCCCCAATTCGGTCGGCGTGGGACCCTGAATCGGACCTTGCGGTCCAGGCGTGAAAATATATCCCTCGGGCATCTTGAACCGCATGCCAGTGGCGGCCTGCCAGACCTCGGACATCACTGTGTACGGACCCACTGTGTACGGCACAACCAGTGCTACCGAACCCTCGGGAATGCGTTGTGCCGCCACGCTAGTGAAGAACGGCGGTGTGCTTGCATCCGACGTCGGATAGGGAACTGCCGGGAAGAGGGTGGCGGCAGAGAGGCAAATCAGTCCAGTGGCTACGACCGTCATGGCCCGGCTCCGACGCCGCAGGACTTCGGCGACACCCATTCCAATCAGCAGAGACACCCACATGTCCGTAAGCAGCGAGAGGCGTGAAGGAAGCAAGTTCCCCATCAACGGTAGGTGGGCAATGAGATGCGCAGGAAGCCACACACCAGTCCGAAGCCCAGCGATGTGCAGTTCGGGCCCGAGAGAGAGAATGGCCGTGGTGGCGGCCGCCAGGGTTACGACCCAGATCGCACGACTGCGGCGCATCATCCACACGACCAGACCGAGACCGAACAACAGCGGAACGCCAAGATAGGCGTTGGTCTCCACTGTATTGCCGGTGAAGTGATTTGCGACGATGTCGGTCGCCGACGTGTGAAGTGCCATTGCAGAGGTTGGGAATACGTATCCCAACAGGTCCGATACGTACACCCCGGAATCGTGTACCAGACCAGAGCCCAGGTGTTGCCTGCCGAAAAACATCGCGTACAAGGGCACCGCGGCCAGCACGGCGGCGCTTACCAAGGCCCAGGCCACGGCTTTTATCGCATGCAGCACACGAGCACGGCCGATGGAACGAATGGCGCGCACATTGAGTACAACCAGCCACACGATTCCCAGACCACCGCTAAGCACTATGCTGGCGAGCGTTTCTGGAAACGTCATGAGCTGGGCCACGCCGAGCACCCCTATCGCGATCCCGGTTCTTCCAGCCGGCCACCTCCGGCGCACCAGTGCGTCGTACCCCAGCAGCAGTAGCAGCGGGGGTACGAATGCGATGGCCAACACGGTGTGGCCGACGTTGTGTTCGACGATGAACGGCGAGAAGCCGTAGAAGAGGCCGGCGAGCAGCGCAGCAATCCTCGATCCCGTGATCGATCGGATCGCGAACCACATGCACCATGCGGAAACCGAGAACGCCAGCGTGGTGAGTACGTTGTAGCTGACGACCGGCCCCCAAAGCGCCGTGACCGGGGTCATCAGCACACCGGGCAAGGGCGGGGTGAACCACATCAGGTTGGCTCCGGCGGGCGCGTTGAGCCAGGTCGTGATAAAGGGGTTGTGGAAGTGGGTTAGGGCGAAATGTGGCCATGCGAGCGACCAGACGTATTCCTGGGCGTCGCCGCCGGCGGCAAGGCCGATAACGCGTGTTTGCGGAGTTGTCCATACGTCTTGGGTGAGCATCACGGCCAACAGGGTGTAGCCGAGGAATACAAGCAGTCCAAGGGGGGGACATCGAAGCCGGCGTACGATGGCTTTGAGAGTCATCATTTTGGCAGTGCAGGTTAGACGTTGGGGCCGCGGAAGCGTCCGACTCGCTACATTGGGAAGCAATGATCACTTCTTCCAACGTCACCCCGAGCATCGACGTTCTCTCCAATGGGGTCACGCTGTTGAATGCGCCGCTCCCTTCCCGCAATGTAGGCGTCGTCCTCATCGTGCGCGCGGGTTCCCGCGACGAGACACCCGACACGGCGGGGCTGGCCCATTTCCTGGAGCACATGTTCTTCAAAGGAACGAAGCGGCGACCGACCACCATGCAGATCAGCCGTGAAATCGACCGTCTGGGTGCGGCCACCAATGCTTACACCGACACCGAAGAAGTCGCCTACTACGCTGAGGGACCGGCCAGGACGCTCCCCGAGTTGGCAGACATCATCACCGACATGCTGAGCCGCCCGCTGTTCGACGCTGCGGAAGTAGAACTCGAACGCAATGTCGTGCTCCAGGAACTGGCCGCACGTCTGCTCGATCCCGACGGCTGGATATGGGATCGCCTCGGCACGGTGGCGTTTGGTGGGGATCAACCCATGTCGTGGTCGGCGGCGGGATTTCCCGCGGTCGTCGAGAAGGTGAGCCGGGACGAGCTTGTCGACTACCACATGTCGTTCTACGCGCCAGAGGCGATGGCTCTCGTCGTGGCCGGAGGGGAGCGGATTGGTGCCGACCAGGCAGAGGCGTTGCTCGCCGACATTCCGAGGGCCACATCCCAGAAGCGAGTGCCGGCGACATGGGGCACAGGGGAGCGCTACGTCGCGAACGTCCGCCAATTCACTGCCGCCGAAGAGCCTCAGTTCAACATGGTCGTGGCGCTGCCGGGCCTGCCCGCGCTCGACGAGGATCGCACCGCGCTGGCGGTCATGACCCACATCCTTGGCGGTGGCATGTCGTCACGGCTCTTCGACACCGTGCGTGCGCGCAACGGGCTCTGCTACTCCATCTTCGCGCAACACGCGGGTTATGAAGATACCGGCATTTTCGCCATCGACACCGCCACGCGCCCCCATGATGCCGAACGCGCGCTGGAACTCTCCTTTGCGGAACTGCGCCGCATGGCCACCGAACCAGTTGGTGCCGACGAACTCGATGCCGCCAAGTCGGCGATGATTGGTCGCCTGCTGCGGGGCACCGAAACAGCCGGAGCGTCAGCGCGCTACTACTCCAGCCGGTGGCGGGCGCGGCTTCTGCTGGAGTCACCCGATGATCGCGCTGCGGCCATCTCGCAAATCACGCCCGACGATGTGATACGCGCTGGCCGGCGCATTGTCGAGCGCATCGACGAAGTGCGCCTCGCGTTTGTCGGTCCCGAGGACTTTGGCGACCGTCTGCTCACAGCGGTGGGCACGGGTGCCGCTACGGCAAGCTAGGGTTCGGCGACTACGTGAGTCGCCTGCTCGATGAGTTCATCGGTATCGACGGTATCGTCACGCATCACCAGCGGCAGCAGCAGCGCTCCCATGACGACTGCAGAGACCACAGCTCCTCCGAGAAGGCCACGTTCCACCCGGCCGAAGAGGTCGGTGCCCATCGCTGTGATCACGACGAATCCGGCTGTCCCCGCCATCCAGCCGGCGAGTGCCCTCCAGTAGCCGTGAAGGGCGATGAGGGCCTGCGTCAACACGATGGAGAACATGAAACCGCTGCTCGCCGCTGCCAGGAAGCCCAGATCCTCGTGGCCGAGGTCGAAGCCGGGGCCGAAAAGCGTCCGTACCACCCACGGCCCAAGCAGAAAGGCACCGGCGGTGGAGATGACGCCGATACCCGTGACCAGTGCCATCAAGCGCATCAGCGAGTAGCGCAGATGGGCGTGACGGCCGGCCGAGGCCAGCCCCGCAAGCTTGGGGAGGAGGGCGGCCTGGACCGCCTGGAAGAGGAACAGGGGAACCCGCGAGATGATGAGCCCGTTGAGGAACGGTCCGGTCCGGTGCTGGTCCGCCGATGTTGCCAGCACTTTGACGGCGATGGGTCCCACATTGAGAAGGAGTTGATTGAGGACCGAGGTCACCAGCAAGAAGCCGAGCGCCGTTGAAAGTTCCGACCAGGGCGCGTTGGGGCCGGGTTGAATCAGATCGTGCTCGCCTCGCAGCGCCAGGAGGACGGCGAGCAGGGATCCGACGACCATCGCAATCGCGTAGGCACCAGGATCGTGGACATTGGCGGCGACCAGTCCCAAACAGATGGCAACCCGAAACGCTCCCTCCGACCCCATGAGGACGCCATAGGCGCGGAAGCGGCCGTTACCCGAAAGGGTTCCACGAACCAGGTGCTCGGCGGAGTAGGCGACCAGACCGGCGGCAAGACTCGCCAGCAGCAAGACATTGCCGTCGAAGAGCCGGCTTGTGACCACCCCGCGGTTCAGCAGCAGCGCCATGACGAGCAGCGTCACGGTGATGCCGCCGGCAGACGCAGCGCGACTCACGAGTGGTCCGCCACCCTCGCCGCGAACCCGGCGCGCGGCCAGGGCCCGACCGACCTCCTGCTCCAATGGGAGGAAGAAGCCAGGGCCGCACACGAATAGGAGTGGCCAGAACGTAGCGAAAGGCGCGTAGAGAGCTGGCCCCAAAGCGCGGCTGGCAATGGTGATCACACCATAGAGGCACACTCCTGACACGAGCAGGCCGATGCCGACAGGTAACGTGCCCTCAGGCAGCGGGTTGCGAACCTTGGCTCTCAGCGGGTTCCGAACTGCCGGCAACGAGTTGGTCAGGAACATGTGTATGCGAATGTCTGGCTCACCTTGCGTTCGGCAGGAGCCAGGATATGAAAGGTCATCGTTCCATTGAAGGTTTGGCTTCCCATGAGCCTCCATCCCTGAGTGAACCGGAACGAGGCGTCGGAATCCGACACGTGGGCGGTGGTGATATCGGGCACTGTGCCGTCGTTGCGCTCCCATTGATACCGGATGTCACCGCTGCCCGTCACCGAGCCCGTGGCGGTAAACATGAACGTCGTGTCACAACCGCCCGTGCGGCGCGTCGAGGCAAGCGTCAAGTCGTTGCCAATTGTGAGGGGTGCGGCCTTGGCTGCGGGGGCATGGGCGTTGGTCCGGGTGATAATCGCGGCAGTTCCGCCGGACGCCCCCGCAACCATGACGGCAGCCAGCAGCCAGGGCCACACGCGATGCTTCCGATGCTTGGCTGCGTTCTGGCCGGCAGGCTCGCTCAATGTGACTGTGGCGCCAGACTGTGCAGAGATCATGGGTGGGGCGCTCACAACGGGGTCTTTCGTCGGAGATGAGGCCAGGGCGACCAGGTCGAGTGCGACAGTGCTCTTGGGAGTGTGCTGGACGCGCTCCGCAAGGCCATTGGTTTGGCGCCAGTCGCCGCCAAAGACGCTGGCGGCGCTCTTGTCGATGGCTTGGGCAAAATCGGCGGCGTTGCGGCAGGCGCCAGGTTCGGCACTGCCTGGTACTCGAAGCAACGCCTGCTCCATCGGTGTGGGCAGAGGGTGGTTTCCGGTCAAGCGGGTGACCAGGGTCAGGGTGGCCTCGATGTCGGCGGCTTCCGAACCCGAGCTACGAGCTACCGCGACGGCCACATCGCCGAGCCGAGCCTCTCCGGCGGGAGTGACGAACACCGTGGCAGGACCAACATGACCGTGACTGATGCCTAGTGCATGCAACTCTGCAAGGCCGTAGAGGACATCGCACATGACCGCAAAGCCGGCGGCAGGTGTGAGCGGCTCCAACGCTATTACAGTGGCAAGGCTGGGACCACCTGGGGGTTCGCTGACGACCAGGAGCTTGGAGTCGATAACGATGATGTCGTAGACACTCACAAGGTGACGCGACGTGATGGCGCTGGCGGTCCTCCCGGCATCGCCGAGCCTGCGGGTGAACCCGGCGTCGCTCACAAGATCGGTGGGGATCTCCTCGAGCATGACGTCTCGAAGGCCCGGAACGTAAACGCCCTCACATAGGGCGCCCACCAATCCGTGCCCCACGACACCGCCCAACTCGTAATCCCCCAGGCGAAGAGACGGTCTCACCATGTCGCGGACCCGTGGTGAGCGGTCACCATGCCAGGCGGTTGCAAGGCAGCACCGTCACGCATGATGAATGAGTACGAAGATCGTGGCTGTCAGCAAGATCACGAGTACGCCAATGACGATGATCGGAAGAATGTTCATCTTCTTGCCACCGTCGGCCGGCAGCCGGGGCAACGGACTACCTGGAACGGGCATGAACGGCCGCGACGGCGGTGGCGCCAAGGGGGGTATTGGTTCCTGTGCCGCCGCAGGGGTCCAGGGTCGTGGAGGTATCGTGGCAACGCCCACTCCCGCCAGGATCCTGTTCGGCTGAGCCGCAGCCATTTGGACGGTATTGGAGTCCTGGTCACAGGGAACATCGCCGGCTGGCGGAAGATCAAGCTCTGCCGCAAGTTCGCTGATGCCCTGGAGTGAAGCTCGAACTTCGTCGCGAAGCCCTTGGTGATGCTTGTGTGCCATTAAAGAACGTACCCGGCCGGCGTCAACTCGACGCTATGGCGTTTGCACCCTGCTCTGTGGGGACGCCGTCATCTTGCACCAGGCGGATATCCGGAAGGTTGCGGTACACCCCGGCCATGTCGAGCCCGAAGCCGACCACGAACTCGTTGGGAATCGTAAATCCGCAGAAGTCGATGCGCACGTCGCGTTCCCGGCGGTCAGGCTTGTTGAGCAATGTGGCCAGGCGTAGCGAACGTGGCTCGTGCCTCGCGATATGGTCGTACAGGTACGACGTCGTGTTGCCGGTGTCGATGATGTCCTCGACCATGAGGACGTCTCGATCGCGCAGCTGCATGCTGACGTCTTTGACGAGTTCCACCGATCCCGACGAGGTCGTGCCCCCACCATACGAACGCACTGCGATGAATTCGAATTCGACGTTATTCCGCAACGCCCGGCTGAGATCAGTGGAAAAGAAAATCGAACCCTTGAGAATCGTGAGCAGAACGAGGGGCTGCGGCGTGTCCGGGTAGGCGGCGTCGATCTCTGCGGCAAGTTCGCCAATACGCTTTTGGAGAGTGGTCGCATCGAGCAGAATGTCGCCGAGCGAGTAGGCCATTTCACTTTGAGAGTCTGCCAGAGCCGGGGGGGTGGATGCGGTGGAGAGCTTTACTCCTGCAAAGCGTCTTCCAGATGCAGGATCCGGCGCCAGATGGCCACTGAAGCTGCGTAGGTCGAGTCCATGCCGAAGTACGACAGGCCACGCGCGCCAAGCGTGCGGGCCTGCGTGAAAGGCGTGTCCGACGCGTAGTGGATGACACCGAAATCCACGGGAAGCTTGGAGAAGTTGACCGGCTCACCCATCGGATAGCGCGCCGCGTTGCTCATTTCGTAGATGGCACAGAGATAGGGTCCGGCCTCCATCTCCACAACGGTGAACGCCTCCCGGTAGCAGAAATCCAGATAGCCTCGGTTCTGCAGGAAGGTTCCCTTCACGGTGACGGCACGCTGGTTGTCCAGGCCCGATCCGAAGCGCAGGTACGGTGCGATGTCGGCAACGGTGAAGGCGTTGTCGAGCCAGTACGTCGAGCCCGAGTGCTCGTCGTGGATGACACCCGAGATCATCACGTCGCCCATGTCGGCGTTGAGCGTTGCCGCCTTGCCCAAAACGTAGACGCCGCGCAACTCGGCAGCGGTTTCGGCGACCTCTCTGAGGATGTTGTAGGCGGCCAGCCCGAGTGGATAGTCGATGTTGACGATGACGGCACGCGAGTGACGCAAGCGCTCGGCGTCTACGGGCAAGAGTCGCGAGTCGAGCTTTTCGTGATCCAGCCGGTCGAGCGCAATGATTTGCGCGGCGACGTCGAGAGCCGTCCGCGACGAGACATTGGCCACACCTCGCTGGCGTTCGTCACGGCGCAGCGCAGCGCGGCGTGCCGGATCGGAGAAGAGACGTTGCTGGTGGACACGCTGGGCGTAGTAGAGGAAATTGTCCCAGTTGCCTTCGGCTCGGCCCTCACGAAATGCCCGCAACTCATCGCAAAGGTCGCCGGGACCATGGGCCTCGACAGCGGCCACGATCTGGGCCTCGTGCTCACGTGCCATGCCGGTGACCAGATTTGCCAAGGAGTGGGAGTTACTGCTGACAAAATATATCGGCCGGTCCGACAGGGATTCAGAGCGCATCAGACCGGTGACCTGCTGCCACCAGCGGCGGGTGACACGCGAATAACCCACCTGACTGCCACCGAGCATGCGAACGCGCAAGGAGATACGTCGTTTGGATATGTCCAGCAGGTGCTGGCCGAAGGCGGCGCCCCACGTCTCTTGAAGGCGCAGCCAGTCGTCTTCGAAACCACCGCACGCCTTGGCACAGGCTTCGGGGAGCACCTTGCCGATATCGCCCAGGTCGGCGCCGGACATCTGACGGTTCAGCTTGTTCCACTCGATCTGGAAGGCGACCAGGGTGGGCACGAGGTCGTCGACGTCTGACGCCGATGCCAGCAGGACGCCCAGTGTGCCACTGCCGTTGTCGTACCAGCGGCGGCGGCGGCCAGGCGCACCGACCTCGGACCAATCGTGCAAGTTGGCGATACCTTCGCGCTGGAAGGTCTCGACCGATTGTCCCATGATGATGAGATCGGCACTGAAGATGGCGTCCGGCAGGCGTCGAATGGCGTAGATGAAAGCGCCCAGGTCCAGTTCGGTGGATGCCGCCTGTGGGTGGAGGCTGGCCCCCATTGCTTTGTGAGACGCCTCGAGGACACGCAGCCGGGTTTCGCCGGTGGAACGCAGCACCGTCGTGTAGGTACGGTGGTAGACCTCAACGGCCTCCGCGAGAGCGGCCTCACTCGAGGTGGGCCGCAGTGCCTGAACCTCGTGGGAGCCGGCCTGACCGAGAGCGGGATGGAGTTTGGAGAGAGCCATCACGGGTCATTGTCCACTATCCTGTGGCACCATGCCAGGAACGATTGCGATCTCAGGATCGGTTGCCTACGACACCATCATGGTCTTCCCCGGAAGGTTCTCCGAACACATCCTGCCCGAGAAGACCCACCTCCTCAACGTCTCTTTTCTCGTAGACAGGCTCGAGAAGCGGCGAGGGGGTACGGCGGCTAACATCGCCTACACGCTGGCGCTGCTCGGAGAACGACCTCTGCTCTGTGCCGCCGTCGGCCACGATTTCGGCGATTACGGCGAAGCACTGCGGGAGGCCGGCGTGGACATATCGGCCGCGTACGTCTGCGACGACCTCGCCACAGCCACGTGTTTCATCACCACCGACCTCGACGACAACCAGATCACCGCGTTCTACCCCGGCGCCATGGCCCGGGCCACGGCTGTCGATCTTGGGCGCCACGAAAATGTCGAATACGTGACCATCGCGCCCGATGCTCCGGACGCCATGGTGGCTCACATCGAGCAGGTGGCTACCACGAACGCCAAACTGATCTTCGCTCCCGCACAGCAGATCCCCGCTCTAGACGATGCCGTACTCCGGCGAGGGCTTGAAGCCGCCTGGTTGATCATCGGCAACGATTACGAGTTCGAGATGCTGCAGCATCGCACCGGCCTTGATGTCGATGCGTTGCGACGCGGGCGACCGAAAGATCGCGTGGTAGCGGTGACACGGGGTGCCAAAGGCAGCCTGCTCCACACCGCAGACGACATCTACGAGATCCCCGCGGTGGCACCGTCCCAACTCGTCGATCCGACGGGCGCCGGCGACGCATACATTGCAGGTCTAACGGCAGGTCTTCACGCCGGCCGGCCGCTGCCCGAAGCAGGCCGGATGGCGGCACTGGCGGCCACCTACGTCGTGGAGCACAACGGCACCCAGGAGCACTCGTTCACCCCGCAGGAGTTTGCGCAGCGTTTGGCGGCGGTGTCCGGGGTCTAAATCACGCCTCGACAATGCTCACCGAGCGCATCACGTCGCCCTGGCGGATCTCCGTCACCACGTCCATGCCTGCAACCACCTGACCGAAGAGGTTGTAGCTCTTGGTCAGCTTGTGGCGGTCGTCGACGGTGCAGATGAAGAACTGCGAGCCATTGGTGTTGGGTCCGGAGTTGGCCATGGCGACGGCGCCGGCGCTGTACTCACCTTGGACGGGCTCATCGTCGAAGCGATAACCGGGACCGCCTCGACCGTTACCGTCGGGGCAGCCGGCCTGGATGACGAAGTCGTCGACCACGCGGTGGAACGTGAGGCCGTCGTAAAAGCTATCACGCACCAAAAACACGAAGTTGTTGACGGTCTTGGGAGCACGCGCGGGGTCAAGCGAAATAACGATGTCGCCCTTGTCGGTGGCGATGGTCGCCTGATAGCTCTTGGCGGGGTCGATGACCTGCTCGGGAGTGGTGTACTGCTTGGGCATTCGCCGAGTTTAGCGAGGCCCGTACTGTGGACCGACCAAACGTACCCGCTGTCCAATCGCTAGAGTACGGCCGTCCCACTGTGGGGCTTGCTGGCGGCCCAAATGCTCTCCAGGAGCTATCGATGAAGATCGTTGTTTGTGTCAAGCAGGTGCCCGACCCCAATACCCCGGGTCAACTCGACCCCTCCACTCATCGTCTGAGGCGCGACGGCGAGGTCGTGCTCGACCCCGGTGATGAGTTCGGCATCGAGGCCGGGCTGCAGCTTGCGGAGGCCCACGGTGGGGACGTCACGGTGGTCTCCATGGCCCCCGAACGTGGCGTCGACGCCATTCGCAAGGCCCTGGCGATGGGCGCCGCCTCGGGTGTCCTCATCAGCGACCCGTTACTGGAGGGGTCGGATGCCTTGAGCACGGCCAGGGTGCTGGCCGCCGCGATTTCGCGCGAGGGCTTCGACATCGTCATCACCGCCACCGAATCCACCGACGGCTACTCGGGCGTCGTCCCGCAGATGCTGGCCGGGTTGCTGGGCGTGCCGGCGGTCACATTCGCCAAGTCGCTGAAGTACGACGGCACCACACTTCGCGTACTGCGCCAGACGGAGACCGGCCACGACCGTGTCGAGACCTCGCTGCCTGTGGTGGTCACGGTGACATCCGGGATCAACGAACCTCGGTATCCGTCACTAAGAGGCATCATGGGGGCAAAGTCCAAGCCGTTCCAAACGCTCACAACGTCGGATCTCGGGCTGACCGATGTGGGGGGCGCGCACGCCGGCGAAACCATGGTTGCAGTGGTCGCTGCCGAAGAACGCCAGGCCGGCGAAATCATTGAGGATGACGGAACCGCGGCCAAGCGCATCGTCGACTTCCTGGCCGAAAAGAAGGTGATCTGAGATGGGTTTGGCCAAAGTTTGGGTATTTGCCGAAGTCGCCGGTGACGGACCGGCCCCCATGGTTCTCGAACTTCTCACCAAGGCGCGCAGCCTGGGCGATCGCATCGAAGCCATGGTCCTGTCCCCCAACGCCACAGCCGTGGCCGCCACATTGGGTAACTACGGCGCCACCACGGTCTTTACCGGCACCAATCCCGCGTACGGCGAACTCCTGCTGGGTGGACCGGCGGCCGATGTCATGGCGGCGCTCATTGCCGAGCACCGGCCAGACCTCGTACTTATGGGCAGCACCTACACCGGTCGTGACGTCGCCGGTCGCCTGGCGGCCAAGCTCGGCCTCCCGGTTGTGACCAATGTCCTAGACGTTGCCACCGACGGGGCCGCCATCACGGCCACCAGCTCCATCTTTGGCGGCACCCAGATGGTGACGACCCGGTTCGACGCCAAGGGCCCGGCTCTGGTACTCGTACGTGCCAAGTCTTTTGCGGCGGAACCGGCGGGAAGCGCCGCGCCCGCAGTCATCCCCGTGGACATCCCGATCTCCCCACAGCATCTGACCGCCCGCATTGTTGAGCGGGTGGCCGAGGTGGTGAGCGGCCCCAAACTTGAAGACGCGGCCATTGTCATCGGCGGCGGACGCGGGCTGGGTGAAGCCAAGAACTTCGAACTGCTCGAAACCCTGGCGCAACTCGTACACGGTGCTGTCGGCGCCACCCGGGCTGTCGTTGACGCGGGCTGGGTTCCCTATTCGCTGCAGGTGGGCCAGACCGGCAAGACCGTAAAACCGCAGGTCTACCTGGCATGCGGCATCAGTGGAGCGATGCAACACACAGTTGGCATGAAGGGATCGGCAAGCATCCTGGCCATCAACAAGGATCCGGATGCACCGATATTCAAGCTTGCCGACCTTGGCATCGTCGGCGATGCGGTGAAAATCCTTCCGCAGGTAATCGAGGAACTGAAGGCGCGGCTCAACTAGTCTGAAACTAGACCAAAACGATGCTGTAACGATTCAGTTCGGATAATCGCGCGTATACTCGGCCCAGCGATGGACGACAAAGTGATCGTCGATCTTCTTGGGCAGGTCGGGAATCTCTTCACCTCCTCCTTGGAGTTGAAGGAAACCATCGACTTCATGCTCAAGTCGGCATCTGACCTCGTAAATAGCGATGCCGCCACTGTCTTCCTCGTTGATGAGGATGGGCAGGGGCTGTCGGCAATCGCGACGTTTCCGTTCGCCGAGAATGTGTCAAAGGTTGCCCACTTCAAGTTCGGAGAGGGAATCGTCGGCTGGGCTGCGCAGAAACGGCAGGCGGTGGCAGTAACCGATGCGACCAAGGACAGTCGATTCAAGACCCTCAACATGGCTTACGCACCGCGATCCTGCCTGGTGATGCCCTTGGAGTCGCCGAGGCGACTGGTCGGCACCTTGACCATCGCGCGTCGCGAGGTGCAACCGTTCACCACGGTGGAGCAGGCGCTGATGCAGATCATCGCCAACCAGGCATCGATCTCCATCGAAAACGCACGGCTGTACAACACACAGAAGCAGCAGCTTGGCGAAATCGCGGTGCAGAAGCGCGAACTCGAGGTTGCCAACGCGCAGATCAACGAAATCTCACGGCTCAAGAGCGAGTTCCTGGCCAACATGAGCCATGAGTTACGCACGCCACTCAACGCCATCCTGGGGTTCAGCGAAATCCTCAAGGACAACCTTGTCGAGTTGACGGATGGGCAAAGACACGAGTGCATGGAGAACATCCACGCATCCGGCAAGCACCTCCTGGAGTTGGTGAACGACGTCTTGGACCTGAGCAAGATCGAGGCGGGCCGGATGGAACTGCAGTACGAGAGATTCCTGGTCGCAAACGCCGTCAGGGACGTCTACAACGTCATCCGTGCGCTCAGCGACCGGCGCGAGATCCAACTCGACTTCTCGATCGATCCCGAGGATCTGGATGTTCGGGCCGACAAGAGCAAGTTCAAACAGGTGCTGTATAACCTGCTCAGCAATGCCATCAAGTTCACCGAGCGAGGCGGCCGTGTTTGGGTGAAATCGCGGCAGGAACACGACAACCTCGCCGTCGAGGTGGGCGACACGGGGATCGGGATTCCGCGAGAACACCAACTTCGCATCTTCGACGAGTTCTATCAGGTGGAGCATTCCTCCAACCGGCAGGTGGAGGGCACCGGCCTTGGCCTCTCGCTGACGCGGCATCTGCTGCAATTGCACGGTGGCTGGATCAACGTCACGAGTGATGCCGGCAAGGGATCGGTCTTCACGTTCCACATCCCACTGGGAGGAATGGAGGCCGCAACCCGGCACCAGAACCGGATCCTGCTGGTGGAAGACAACGAATCCAACCGTGAACTGGCCAAGATGGTGCTGCTAGGCAACGGTTTCGACGTCGACATTGCCGTTTCCGGCAGCGAGGGCTTACACAAGGCATGGTCTACCCTCTACGATCTTGTGCTGATGGATGTCAAGTTGCCCGACATGGATGGTCTCACCGTGACGCGAATGCTCAAGGCGGATCCCAAAACCGCCGCGACACCGGTAATCGCGCTCACGGCCAACGCCATGAAGGGTGACGAGCAAGCGGCACTGGCCGCCGGCTGTTCGGGGTACATCGCCAAACCGATCGAGGTGGCTGGCTTCGTGCGGCAGGTGTTCACGTTTCTGGAGGCAAGGACTAAATGACGGCAGGTGCAGGTAAGACGATCCTCATTGTTGAAGACGATCCGCTATCTCGCGACATCGTCCGCCTTGCCTGCACTGCGCAGAACCACGCCTGCCTGGAAGCGGCCACCGGCCAAGAGGGGCTCACGTTGGCGCGGGAGCAGAGTCCCGACCTCATCATCCTGGATGTCAATCTACCGGGAATGAGCGGCCTGGACGTCTGCCGCCGGTTGCGTTCTGAAGGCTCGCGCGTGCCTATCATCATGCTCACCGCCAAGGCCGACACCATCGATGTCGTGGTCGGTCTGGAGCTTGGCGCCGACGACTATGTGACCAAGCCATTCGAGGTGCGCGAGCTGATGGCGCGGATCGGCGCCCATTTGCGCCGCAGCGAGGTCGCAGCCGACGAGCAGCCTCGCGACCGTTTCGAGTTCCCGGGCCTAACCATCGACCTCGGCCGTCGCCAGGTTTTTCGTGATGGTCAGGAGGTGATGCTCACGCTCACCGAGTTCAACCTGCTGGCGCTGCTGGCGTCGCGCCCGGGCCAGGTCATGAGCCGGGGCGAACTGCTCCGGAGAGTCTGGGGCTACGAGGTGGAAATCGAAACGCGCACCGTGGACGCTCACGTTTACCGGTTGCGCCGCAAGATCGAGCCGGACGCCGAAAAGCCGACGTACATCCACTCTGTTCCGGGGATCGGGTACCGCTTCAGCGGCTAGCAGGACCGGGGAAGGACGTCAGAGGGTCCGGGGTGGGACTGCTTTGACAGGCTTGTGCAGGCGCTTCAATAGCCGCTGCACTCCACGCGGACCGCGAACGACCAGATCGGCATTGCGGAGGATGGCGTCGGGAACCTGATCGGAGGCAACGCCGACTCGGACGACACTCTGGAGCCGGCCTGAACGCCGCAGGGCATCCAAGGCTCGCAAAGCCGATACGTCGCCAAGTTCGTCACCCGCGTAAAGCACATGGCGAATCTGGGGGTTGTCATCGACCACACGTCGCAGGGCGGTGCCCTTGTCGACATCGACCGGCGGGCGAATTTCTATGGAGCCGCGGCCCGGTTGGACCACAAGGCCTGCCTTTTTCGCCACCTCCCCCACGGCGAACACAGCGGCTTGTGCAGCGGCGAGATCGGAAGCGCCTCGCCAGCGAAGGGTGAGCACGAATTCCTTGTCCTCGATGCCCACACCACGAGCCGCCAGATCGGGACCGCAGTGTTGCTCGAAGACGGTCCGAACCCGATCACGCCAGGCGCCGACAGAGGCATCGAGAACCGTCTTGGCAGCATGTGGAGTGAGACGTTCCAGCCCGTGGTTGCCGGTGTAGTCGATATCCAGGCCCACGATATGGCGGGCGTCGAGGGCCCGGCGCCCGGTGATGATGCCGAGCAGTCGGTATTCGACATGCAGACGCCGCAGCAACGACATGGTGGGCGCGGGTATGCGAGTTCGCTCCGGGTGGAGGATGACTGGCGCCAGGGTCCCGTCGATGTCGAGCAGGATGGCGGTGTGCTTGGGGTCGAGACGCAGCGGCAGCAACGTGGCGTCGATATCGGCGCCACGGCTACTGATGGCGACACGGCGCAGATGGTGCTGGAATTGGTCCGAACTCAAAGCGCAATCATTTTAGCCTGACGGAGGGGACCAAAGTCCCACAACGCTTTGCCCCCAAGCGCGCCGATTCAATCGGGTCGAGTGATGGCCACCTCGGAACGGCAGAACAGCGCGAGTGCCGGACTTGAATGCAGCGGGTCAACCTGCTCGATCGAACGGTGGGCAAGGCCAGACCGTTCGGCTTCGCGTCGAACCGCCTCTGCCACTGCCGGAGCGACCTTGCGGTTGAATACCGATGGCACTATGTATTCCGGATGCAGCCCTTCCTCAACCACGATGTCGGCGATCGCATGGGCCGCTGCGAGCTTCATCTCGTCGGTCACCATCCGGGCACCCGAGTCGAGGAGGCCGCGGAAGATGCCGGGGAAGCCGAGGACGTTATTGATCTGGTTGGGGTAGTCGCTGCGACCGGTGGCCATCACCGCAACCTTGTCACCCGCATCCTCCGGCGTGATCTCGGGATCTGGATTGGCTAATGCGAAGACGATTGGCTTCTCCGCCATCACTTCGATGTCGGCACGGGTGACGTGGCCGCCAGAACTGGTACCAATTAGCACATCGGCGCCAGCAAGCGCATCGCGCAGGGTGCCGCAAATGTTGCGTGGATTGGTGTGCTCCGCGTACCACAGCCGGGCTGTGTTGTCGGCTTCGCGCTCCGTGTCCGCGCAGATGATTCCTTTGCGCCCCACTCCAATGACATCTCGCACGCCTGCCGCCAGCAGCAGCTTGGTTACCGCGGTACCGGCCGAGCCAACGCCGAGGATGACAATCTTGACGTCGACGAAGTTCTTGCCGACCACACGAAGCGCGTTGAGGAGCGACGCCATGACCACGACCGCCGTGCCGTGCTGGTCGTCATGGAATACCGGAATGTCGAGCAGCTTCTTCAGTCGTTCTTCAATCTCAAAGCAACGCGGGGCAGAGATGTCCTCGAGATTGATCCCCCCGAACACCGGAGCGATGTTGCAAACCGTTTGCACAATCTGGTCGACGTCCTTGGTGGCGACTGCGATCGGGAAAGCGTCGACGCCGCCAAACTCCTTGAAGAGCATCGCCTTACCTTCCATAACCGGGAGCGATGCCTCGGGTCCGATATCGCCCAGACCCAGAACCGCCGTACCGTCGGTCACGATCGCGACGCAGTTGCGCTTGATGGTGAGATTGCGGACGCGCTCAGGTTGGTCGGCGATGGCGAGGCAGACGCGCGCCACCCCTGGGGTGTAGACCATCGAAAGGTCGTCGCGAGTCTTGCACGGAGTCTTGAGAGTGACCGCGATCTTGCCGCCCTGGTGAGCCAGGAAGGTGCGATCCGAGTACTCGAGCACATCGACGCCGTCGATGTGGTGCATCGCACCGATGATCGTTTGGGCGTGATCGGCCCCCGATGCCAGAACCGTCAGATCGCGAATGATGGCATCGTCGTCCACTCGCACAATGTCAATCGCGCGAAGATCGCCGCCGAGGTCGCCGATAGCCGATGTCAATGTGCCGAGCATGCCAGGGTGGTTCTGCAGGCGGCAGCGGGCTGTGAACGCAAAGCTGGCCGAAGTGTGCTGGAGCATGTTCAAGACGTTACCTCAGCGCAGGGTGGGATCGCTAGAGGAACAACACCCGGTACCAGAGTACTGGGGATTGCTCCTAGGACATATCCTGGGCGTCATGAGCCCGCCCATCGCCATGACCGGAGCCACCCGGTTTCTTGCCGCAACACGCTGTCGTCCGGTCGATCGCACGCCGGTTTGGTTCATGCGTCAGGCAGGTCGCTGCCTGGCCGCCTATCGCGAATTGCGTGAGTGCCACGACATGCTCACCCTGGTGCGCACCCCGGAACTGGCGACGCGGATCACATTGATGCCGGTGGAGGCGTTTGGTGTGGATGCCGCTGTCATCTACGCCGACATCATGCTTCCGCTCTACGGCATGGGCGTGGCGTTTAGCCTCGACCCAGGCGTGGGGCCGGTCATCGCCGAACCGGTGCGCACGCTCGCAGATGTAAACCGGCTGCGAATGGACGATCAGCGCGAGGCGATCCCCGAACTGTTCGAGACGATTCGCATGGTCCGCCACGAAGTCGACGGTTCCACCGGGGTGCTGGGTTTCTGTGGTGCTCCCTTCACCCTGGCCAGCTATCTCATCGAGGGGCGCGCATCGCGCGACCATGCGCGCGCCAAGGGGTTGATGCACGGGGAACCGGCGTTGTGGCACCAGCTCATGGAGGTGCTCACCCAGGTGAGCATCCGCTACCTTGACGCTCAGATTGACGCCGGAGTCCAGGCGGTGCAGCTCTTTGACTCCTGGGCCGGATCGCTCGGTCGTGCCGACTATGCGTCCAACGTCTTGCCCTACAGCCGTCGCATCCTGAATGCGGTCTCCGGTCGGGTGCCGACGATCCACTTCGCCACCAACACCGCGCATCTACTGGACCTCGAGGCGCAGTCCGGCTGCGATGTGGTGAGCGTGGATTGGCGGCTGTCGCTCGATGAGGCGTGGGCTCGCATTGGCGCTTTAGGCATCCAGGGGAATCTCGACCCCGCCATCGCAACCGCGGCTTGGCCGGTGGTCGAGCGCGAAACCCGGCGTGTACTGGCAGAGGCTGCCGGTCGCGACGGGCACATCTTCAACCTGGGACACGGCGTACTTCCGAACACCCCGGAGGATCAGCTCCGGCGGCTCACCGACCTCGTCCACGAGGTGACGGTCAGGACTTGACTGCGATCTTCGGTGCCGGTGTGGGTATCGCCACCGGCTTGTCGCGGACGAACTTCAGCGCTGCCGAGTTGACGCAGTAGCGTTTGCCGGTGGGCTCGGGACCATCGTCGAAGACGTGGCCGAGGTGCCCGCCACAGGCGGCGCAGACGATCTCGGTGCGTGGCAGCACCATGCTCCAATCGCGACGCTTCTCGATCCGCTCAGGGTCGACGGCGTCCCAGAAGCTGGGCCAGCCACAGCCGGAGTCGTACTTGGCGTCGGACCGAAAGAGTTCAGCACCGCAGCCGGCACAACGGTAGCTGCCGTCCGCCTTGACGTTGACATATTGGCCCGTAAACGGACGCTCGGTGGCCCGCTTGCGTAAGACGTTGTACTGCTCAGGGGTTAGTTGTTGGCGCCACTCATCGTCGGACTTCTTCAGTTTCTCGACCATAGGCTCACGCTAGCACGCCGGTTCGGGTGCAGGAACCCTCACTCAAGAGGCGTAGAGCGCCGTGCCCCGGCGCATGGTCTCGGCCACGAAGGCACGCAACGACTCCGGCGCCACCACCTCGACGCTGGCGCCCCAGCCCAGCACCCATGGACGCATCTCCACCTCACTGGCGACCTGGACGCCCAGCTCGACGCCTCCGCCAGCCAGATCGCGAAGGCTGGCGCCTGGGTGCCATGCGGCTTCGTGGACGCGACGTGCCACATCAGCGTCGAAGCGCAATACCACATCGTCGAGTTCCCCGTTGTCCGGCTGCCAGATACCCCAGGAGTGTCCCGTGACCAGATCTATGTCAAAACCCTCCGGGGTGTCGAAAGTCTGGGTCAGCAGCCGGGCGTCGAATATCCGGTCGAGACGTAGCGATCGAACCTCGTGCGACCTCTCGTCGAATGCGAAGACGTAGATGGTGCGGCTCTCGGGTCGCGGCTCCAGAAAGTACGGATGCAGTACCCGCTGAGTGTCGTGCCCCTGCGCATCCCGGTAGCTGACCGCGACGGCCTGGCGGCGCACGAAGCCGTCGATCACGGTTCGTTCGATCCTCCAGCGCTCCAGGTTGTGCGGGCGTGACTCGGCGGCGGCGATGATCCGCTCCAGATAGCGGTTGACAACCGGGACGCGCAGAGTGCGCGCCAGTTGCGCCAGGGCACCGACCAGTGCAGGATCCTGGTCGGCTTGCATCTTGTACAGGAGGCGTACCGCAACCAGGAGCGCGGTCGCCTGGAAATGGTCGAGCTGCATGGCGGGAAGGCGCGACTGCTTGCCAATACGAAAGCGTCCACCGGCGTCCTCGATGTCGATGCCGACGGAGTCGCGCAGCGTGGCGATGTAGCGCTGGACCGATCGCGTCGTAACCTCGAGTTCGTCGGCGAGTTGGGTGGTGGTGAGCCCCGCCTCGGTGTCGGAAAGGCGCTGGAAGAGCTGGATTACACGCAGGAACTTCTCACCGGATTCATAGCGTGGGTTCATCGCTCCAAGAGCGTATCGGATCGAGCGGTTGACTCGAGGCTATGGCTGGGTCCACCGGCGCAACGATCTGCGAGTTGCCGCGACAGGGTGTTGTCGCCAGGCCGGCGGAGACTGGCGGCATAAACCTCGATAAACCCAACTTTGGATAGGTTGTATAGGAGTGAGACCATGAACGGGATGCGCCACGGGGCCCTTGGCCTTGATCGCTCGATGCGGGTTCGAGCTTTGCTGGCGCCGGTAGCGGCGCGGATCCGGTGTTCCCGGCGCGAACGCCAACTCACCTTGCGCGCTGTGGCCAGGCACGCAGGAATGCGGCCCTGTACCCTTCGGCGGGTCGAGGCTGGCGAGCAAGGCATAACCGCTGCCGCAATTGGCCGGGTCGCCTTGGCGCTGGGCATAGATGAGGAGGAGTTGTACCCAGGGGGCCGACCCGGTCTCTTCTGGTCGAGACTCGGCACTCAAATGCGCTGTGTTCCCCAACCCAAAGTGGCGGCTGAATTGCTCATCGCGGCCTGAAACGCCGCCAGAATCGACACGATTCGCGCTCGCCTGCAGCCAGGTTTCGGTGGACCATGGCCGAATTGGGGCTAAACGAGTGATTGGGTGCAAAGATCCTGCCGTCAATGCCCCCAAAACCGGTGCGCCTGGTGCGATACTTGCGTCCGCCTGAGACGGCCGGAGCGGTCGCCCCAGAAAAAAGACAGATAAGCTCATCGGGGGAGGCTGAGGTGACCAGGCCCAAGGCGCCGACACCACCAAGCGCAACACGTGATCTTGCTCGCGTGCGAGCCCCCAACGGTCGAGGCGTTTACGCATCTGACGGCGACAACTATCGCAATGCCTTCTTCGCCCGCGACAGCCTCGAGGTTTCCGAGGATCTTCTCGATCGCTATCCTGAGATAGCGCACGAGGTCATCTTGGAGCTGGCTCAGCTCCAAGGAACCCGCTACACCCCAAGCGGACCGCGATGCAACGAAGAGGAGCCGGGGCGCATCCATCACGAAGCGCGCGAGCGGGTCACCGGCGGCCACGTCATCAGCCTGGAATCGCAGGCAATCCTTGACGCCCTCTCCAAGCGCTGGGGCGGCGATGCCCAGCGAATGCTCTACTACGGCAGCGTCGATGCCACCCCGCTGTACGTGCGCCTCGTGGCGCGCTACTGCGCGCGAGCCGGTAACCAGAAGCTGCTTGATGAGACTGTCGTCAACAAGGACGGCGACACCGTCAGCGTTCGCTCCAGCGTGTTAGCCGCAGCAAAGTGGGTTACCTCGAAGATCGATAGTTCGCCCATCGGGCTGTTCGAATACCACCGTCGTAATCCCGATGGGATTGAGTATCAGGGCTGGCGTGACGGCAAGCTGGCGATCATGCACCCCAACGGCGAGTTGGCTTATCCCGACCTTCCTATCGCGACGATCGAGGCACAAGGATTGGCTTACGACGCGCTGAAGTCGGCGGCCACGCTGATCGGCACGGCCAAGCCACAAGGCAAGGCATGGCTGTCGCAGGCAAAGCATTTCCGTGAGAGCGTCCTGCGTGCCTTCTGGATGCCCAAAGAGAACTACTTCGCCACGGCCATCGACCGTGACGAATCGGGCCACCCGCGTCAGGTTGAAAGTATCACTGCGGCGGCGGCGGAGTTGTTGGACACCGAGATGTTCGACTCGCTTGACACAACCCGCTACCACCGCTACGTGGGCGGGATAGTGAGCCGCATCACCAGCAGCGAATTCATCACCGATGCCGGCGTGCGAACCACATCGCTGCGCCATCGTTTCGCGATCGATCATTACGCATACCAAGGGCCCTTCACCGTCTGGCACAAGCAGACATATGACATCGCCAAGGGCCTGCGCCGTCATGGCATGCCTAGGTTGGCCGATCAACTTGAAAACCGCATCGTGAACACCTGCAATGCCGCAGGCGAGCACAGCGAATATGTTTACGTCGACGCCAAGGGCAACGTCTGTCTCGACCCGCGCAATCAGCGACAGATGGGTAAGCCCGAGGTCATCATCGCCACCAACATCCCCGACAAGGGACAGGCTTGGACGGTGTCGGCTGCGCTTGCCATCAAGGAACACCGTCGCCGGCGACTGTTGTCGAAACCGCCGGCGATAGATCTGTGGACGCGACGGCAGGAGACTTTGCGACTGCGGGCTGTGCCCGACATTGCGATGGCGAAGAACCGCCGGACACTAGCTCGCCTCTATACGACATCGCACGCGTTCTCAGTGGATCAGCAACGGGGGGTTGAGCGCGAGAGCGCTACCGTGGAGCGTAATCGGGTGCGCTGGCGGCATTTCGGCGGCTGCGGTCAAGGCCTTTGCCTCGGAGCCTGACTCCCATCCTCTAACGCGGTCAACTCACAGCGCGGCCGAACGAACGCGCCGCCAGAACCACCGACACCAGACAGAGCACGGCCATGATCCCCACACCCCCCAAAACGGTGGTGCTGGCCACGTTGGAGTTGAAAGCCGCCCTGGCGGCGTCGACTGCTACAGGTACGAACCAGAGCCGGTTCGGAGCGCAGATCGGCACCGGCGACGATCGCCTCGCCTCCGGTTGGCGGCAGCAGCATTGCCAGCATCCGCAGCGTCGCCGTCTTGCCGGCGCCGTTAGGCCCGAGGAACCCGAAGACCTCACCCTCGAAGACCGTAAGGTCGACTCCGGCAACGGCCTCAACCGTGCCGGCGCGACTTGTGAACGTGCAGCGCAGGCTTCGGGCCTGAATCGCGACAGGTCTATCTACCACCACTCACCACGCATAAGCTTGCGGTGCCGGACCGGGGCCGGGAAAGAGTTCGTCGAAACGTGCCCACGTAGCCTCGTCTAAGGTCACATCCAGGGCGTGGAGTGATCCGGTGAACTGGTCGAGAGTTCGAGGTCCGACGACGGGAGCCGTGACCGCAGGCTGGTGCAACAGCCAGGCAAGGCCGACGTCAGCAGGGTTCTCGTGGCCAATGCGATTTGGCGCTACGGCCTTCCTTGGGCTTGCGCAGGATGCCACTGAGCAGACCGCCGGCGAGTGGCGACCACGGAAGGATTCCGAGGCCATAGGCCTGAGCTGCCGGAATCACCTCCATCTCGATACGCCGTTCCAGCAGGTTGTACGGTGTGCGGCCCGAAGTTCATGGTGCCCAGGCACAGCCGGCTCACCAAGAGGCCGGAACGGCCGAGGTGGGCGTACTCCATGGGAGGCTCCTTAGAGGATTGGGGTTGACAACAGATTAGGCGATCGGGGCCGGGGATTCATTGATGCGGTGGGACGGGCACGAAATGACGGCCGGTGCTGCTTTGGCACGACCAGTTCCGACGGATGAGGCAGGGCGCTAGACTCCGGGGCCTGCGCGGGAGTAACTCAACGGTAGAGTGCAACCTTCCCAAGGTTGAAGTTGCGGGTTCGAGCCCCGTCTCCCGCTCCAGACTTCGTTGTTCGAACTTCTCTAAACCAAAGACGATCCCGAATGGCTCGGCGTATTTCGGCTCGACGATGCGCCCGTCCCGGATCAGGAGGCTGTCGAATACAGCCCGGTTGTAGATTTTGCGGGTCGCGGCAGGCGCAGCCTTATAGGCATTGGCACAGACGACCGAGAACCGGAAGGCGATCCCGAGAATCTCCTGCCATTGGCTAAGGGTCGCGTCCACTGTCTTCAGACGGTCCTCCACATCGGCGGCTTCCCGGCGCAGGCGTTCCTGTTCCTCCCGGAGCATCATCACGTCAACCGCGCCAGCGTAGTACGCCTCCAGCAGCTTGCGGCGCTGCCCATCGATCTTGGTGAGGCGTTTGGTCTGGAACTCTCGCTCGGCCACATTGCGGTCGGAGTGAGCGATCAGATCAACCTCGATCATCCCGTTCAGCTTGTCGGCCATCTCTGGACGTAGCTCGACGCGATCGTAAAGGGCCTCCACCTGCTGTTCGAGATCAACAGCGGAGATATAGCCCTCCTTGCAGCCGGTCGGGCGGCGCCGATCTTTCTGGCCGAGGCAGTAGAAGTAGACGTACTTTCCCTTGGATTGCTGGATGGACAGGCGGCGACCGCAGACGCCGCAGATGAGCAGCCCCTTCAAGTAATGGCGGTGCTGCATCTCTCTGGTGCCAGCACCACCGCGCGCGGTCAGCATCGCTTGCACCTTCTCGAAGGTCTGAGGATCAACAAGCGGTTCCTGGCGTCCGGGAAATTCGACGCCGTTGTACTCGACCACACCGACATAGAACTTGTTACTCAAGACCCACCGCACTCCGTTGAGTGAGAGTGGGCGCTCTGGACGGTCGCGCCACGCGCGCATACGGAGTCCGCGCGCTTCCATCTCGGTAGTGAGTTGCTCCAACGTGTACTTGCCGGACACATAGAGGTCGAAGGCTTCAGTTACCAGTCGTGCGCGATCTGGGTCGATGACGATGTAGGACATGCGGCGCCCGCTTTCCCACTCCTTCTTATTCAGGTAACCAAGCGGAGCACGATGTGTACACCCACCCATCTGCGCTTTCTGTCGCATCCCCTTCTTGACCTCTGTCGAGAGGTTTGCGGAGTGGTACTCATTGACGAGCGCCTCGATGCCTTCCGCCAGATAACCGGCGGCGCTCTCTTCGAGTTTGTTGACAACTGACTCAAGGCGAACGCCACGCTTTCGCAGTGCTGCTCGAAGAGCGAGATGCCGCGCTGCGTTGCGGGCAAAGCGATCGCGCTTGTGGACGATAATGACA